>NZ_VPDC01000010.1:0-141012 GCF_013417875.1 Acinetobacter sp. YH12219 | reverse complement strand
TTAGAGGAATTGCCACAAGATACGATAAGCTAAAACGTAACTATCAAAGCGCTGTTGCTTTAGCTTGTATATTTATATGGTTGCCTCTTTAGCTCAATTTATCGGCTGTAAATGTCAACACACCCTAAAACAAGATAAACATTTATATCTCGTTTTATATGCGTCTACTCCTTTCAAAACAGGTTGAATAAGATCAAAACCACAATCTCGACATGTATTTTTCTTAATCAATGGTAAGATTTTATGATTGATATATTTATTAGCATCTAGATATTGAATACAGTTTTGTTTTTCT
This sequence comes from Acinetobacter sp. YH12219, assembly GCF_013417875.1. Lineage (NCBI taxonomy): Bacteria > Pseudomonadati > Pseudomonadota > Gammaproteobacteria > Moraxellales > Moraxellaceae > Acinetobacter > Acinetobacter sp. YH12219. Next base: position 140,717 of record NZ_VPDC01000010.1, on the reverse strand, counting down.
TTTTGATATACATTTTCTATCTCTATAAAAATAGACCAAACGTTCTCACCAAATAATTCAATAGGATCTTTTCTTAAATAATCCCGCGTAAAAGCATTAATAATATTAAAACTATGTGTCAGAATTGCTTGCACAGCTTTGGGATTATCTGTACTGAAATAATGTTCAATATTATTTCTATACTCCTGAACTCTTTCCAACTCAGTCCACTCAACTTGTATATTTAAAACGCCGAACTTATCAATTATTCCTTTAAAATTTATAGTCCCCTTCCCAATTCCAACGAGGACTTTATTTCCATTTTTATCTAAAATTTCTTCATTTTTCAATTTTATATATAAATCATTTGAACCTTGTGGACTCAAATCTACTAAATGGCTTTTAAATAATAGTAAGATGCCCGAAAATAAGTTTCTTACACAAGAAACCAATCTTTTAGGATTTTCTGCAATTAATTCATAGTCCTCTACCCCCAATTGAATCGAATCAATCGCATTTTGCAAAATTGTCATAAAAATGCCTTGCTCTTTTTTTATATAATTACAGCGTACTCTAACAATAATAGAGCTGAAAAAAACACTCTCTAAACACTAAGTTTTTTACTTAACACAAATCAATTTTAACACCTCTCCCCTTACAAAGCAGTGCTTCTCATCTCCTAAAAGGAGAGGGAAAATTCATTGTGACCCCAATGAAACCATTCATTCCAAACAACTAAAAGCTTTAAGCATTCATTATGCTAAAAAGAGCTAAAACTAAAATATTGACAAATCACTCTATGAAAAAACTACTTATTTAAATCAAAGTAAATTTAATTTATTGATATTTCACTATCTTTATATAAAATGTGCTCGCTTTTTATAATTTATTAATTTAGGGGTACAACATGAAAAAATTTTTGGTTGCAGCACTAGCAGTTTCGACAGTGGCTTTCACTGGCTGTTCAATCCGTATGGCGGATATGACTGTAGCTTCTACAAAAAACTATAATTTAAACTCAAATCAATTCGTAAAAGGTCAGCGCGTTACTGGTGAAGATAAAGTACCAGTTGTGTTATTCCCACTAGGTATTCCAAATTTCAAAACAGCAATTGACCGTGCTATCGAAAAAGACCGCTGTGCAGTTGCACTTTCAGACGTTGTTATTACTCAACTAAACCAAGCATTCCTTGTTGGTCAAATTGGCTATCGCGTTGAAGGTACACAAGTTATTGACCGTTCACAACCAGAATGCAACAAATAAAACTGCATAAAAAAAGCCTCTATCAAAGAGGCTTTTTTGTTTCGTTCAATCACTTCATCCCAAAAATCAGCTTTAACCCAAGCACTGTCATCACTGCACCCGCTGCCCGATCAAAACCCGCTTTAAACTTCAAATAGACTTTACGTGGTTTTTCTGCCGATAAAGCCACAGCGACCAATGAGCACCACCCTGCATCGATAAAGAAACACAAAACTGGCAGTACAAAGTAAAAATACGTTGGAATCTCTTTCGGTAAAAGTGCCGTAAAAATACTGGCTAACACAATTGCAATTTTCGGATTCGACAATTGAGTAATTAAACCAGTAGTAAATGCACGACGGAGTGACATTTGCGAGCTGCCGGCATCACCTGCTTCAATCGGTTCTTTGGCATGTTTTATAATTTTAAATGCCATCCAAAGCAGATATAAACCACCACAAATTTTTAAAGCCAAATATGCAGAAGGTACAGCCAATAAAAATGCCTGCAAACCCAATACCGCTAAAAGCCCAAATATTGCAGCGCCCAAACCTGTACCAAGTGCAGTAAATAAACCGTGTTTACGTGAAATCGCAATGGAATTCTTCGCCACATAAATTGACGTTGGCCCCGGGCTCATTGCACCAAGTAATAGTGCTGCCGCAATCGAGCCTAATATCCAAAATGATTCCACTGTCACACCGTTTTCACTTAAATTCGTGGCAATTTTACAGACAGAATCTCTGAATTTCTCCCTATAATTTGCAGTGTTTATTTTAATTGACCAAATTTTTCACTATAAATAACTTGAATACCGCATTAATCCATCGCATGATCGCTAAAAGTACAAATTAATATCAAGACAATGAAATTAGCCGAAGCCCTACTTTTACGCAGTGACTTACAAACTAAATTGGCCTCGCTGCAACAACGAATCAATAACAACGTGCTCATTCAAGAAGGTGATGCACCTAGCGAAGAACCGAATGCTTTAATTCAAGAAGCATTTGCCGTAAATACAGAACTTTATGGCTTAATTGAAAAGATTCACGCCACCAATGCACAGGCTAAAACCAGTTCTGGACGCTCCGTGCTTTCAGTGCTCAATGAACGTGATTTATTGACCCAACAGCATCGTATCTTGCAACAAGCGATTGACAGCTCACGCCGTGAAAATGGTCGTTATAGCTCAAGTGAAATCCGTTGGATTAAAACCATTGCAGTGGCAGATTTACAGAAACAGGCCGACAGTATTAGTCAGCAACTTAGACAAAATAACGTAGAAATTCAGGCATCCAATTGGCAAATAGACCTGATAGATTGACCTGATTTAAGCATTTGAACCACGGTTCATTCCAGTTCGGGCATACTGGGCGAGTACAGAGCCTTTTTAAATGTTTGTAAGGCTTTAATCCAACAAACTACACTGCAGAAGTAAGGCGTCTACTTCAAAATGTTCACACATCTGACGTAGCACACTGCATCTGTGACTCTTTACATGTCACGTCTCACTACCGTGTACTGACAGTATGTCCACCCTATTTCTTATGCACCTATGTGCTAATCGTCATCTGCAGCGGCTTCATTGAGTTCAACATCCTCACGCGGTAATTTATAGTCATGGTCATTTACAGGGACACCACCAATGATCATGGTGCGATGTTCATTTTGAGGACGATGCAATTCGTCAGTCGTATCACAACCCATCATCCAAAAACAGCACAGGCACAGCATAGGCAGCACAGCCCGACTTAATTTGCTCATTGGATGCCCTCCATTTTTATAATTATCTTGCTTGTAAATTCAGCATAGCATTTTTGTGCAGATATTCACCTTATTTATCTGCCGATTTAGGGTCAATTGTCAGGAATTATGTCTCTATGTCGTTTCCTATACTAATCATAGGATCATATGATATGTGCTGATATAAACGGAATCGTTCTCTTGGTAAACTAAATATACTCAACAGGATTTCATCTTCAGCACCTCCCGTTTTACAATGCCTACCTATTTGACCTCCAACCACCAAGATAACGATTACCAGCATGTTTGAATCTATCGCCCACGCCATTCCTGAGCAGACTATTCAATATCAAGGGGTTGATTTGTGTATTAAGCGTTTGGACTTGGTACACCCACAAATATCAGGCAATAAATTTTATAAACTTAAATACAATTTTATTGAAGCACAGAAATTAGGGTTTAAACACGTGCTTAGCTTTGGCGGCGCTTATTCAAATCACATTGCAGCCACTGCATTTGCCGCACATTTATTTGGTTTCGGCAGTCTAGGCATCATCCGTGGGGAAGAATTACAACATCAAGCCCGAAATCCTACTTTAGCCACCGCCGAACAGTTTGGTATGCAGTTCAGTTTTGTCACACGCCAACAGTATCGAGAACAGAAACAAGCAGACGCTTTAGCGCAATTACGACAGCAATATCCCGAACATTATGTCATTCCTGAAGGTGGAACCAATGCATTGGCTATCCGTGGCTGTACGGAAATCTTAAGCCATGAAAATCAACAAAATTTTGATCTCATCTGCTGTGCCGTCGGTACAGGTGGAACCATAACGGGCTTGATCGAAGCCAGTGCAGAACACCAACATGTTCTTGGCTTTTCTGCGCTCAAAGGTAATTTTCTTTGCGACGATGTTGCTCAGTTGACACAGAAAACCAATTGGAGCATCAGCGATGAATTTTGCTGTGGCGGCTATGCCAAAACAACGCCGGAACTTTTACAGTTTATGCAAGACTTTGAACATCGCTATGCGATCCCATTAGAACAGGTTTATACGGCTAAAATGTTGCGAGGTATTTTCAGCATGATTGAGCGTGGTCAAATTACAAGCCATCAACGTGTTTTAGTGATTCATACTGGTGGGCTACAAGGTCGCTTGAAAGGTTCAACCGAAGCGCTAAAAAGCGTATAATCCTGCGTCCTTTCTTCCACGCGGAAACTTACCATGTCGCAAAATCAATATGATGTCCTTGTTTTAGGTGCTGGCGCATCAGGCTTAATGACGGCATATAAAGCGGCGCAGCGTGGACGCAAAGTTTTGGTGGTTGAAAAAGCCAATAAAGTTGGCAAAAAGATCCTGATGTCTGGCGGTGGTAAATGCAATTTCACCAATTTGTATGTCGAACCAGAAAATTATATTTCACATAATCCACACTTTGTTATTTCAGCATTAACTCGCTATACCAACTGGGACTTCATTGGTATGGTCTGCGAATATGGCATTGAGTACGAAGAGCGCAAACATGGGCAGTTATTTACCCAAAATGGTGCAAAAGAAATTCTCGCCATGCTATTGGCAGAGTGTGACAAAACAGGATTGGTAGATATTAAAACCAACTGTGAAGTAAAAGCAGTCAATGCCTTACCTGAACAAGGCTTTCAAGTGGCAACCAATCTAGGCTATTTTGAAGCAGAATCGGTGGTTATTGCCAGTGGCGGTCTTTCTATTCCTACTTTAGGTGGTTCAGGAATTGGCTATGAAATTGCCAAACAATTCGGACATTCCGTCTACCCCACTCGCGCAGGCTTAGTACCCTTCACTTTCTCAGATAGTTTTAAAGAAGTCACCACTCGCTTGAGCGGCAATGCTGTTGAAGCCACGTTATCGAATGAGTTAAACAGTTTTACTGAGGCTCTACTCTTTACTCACCGTGGTTTAAGTGGCCCAAGCTCATTGCAGCTTTCAAACTATTGGGATGTCGGTCAACGCTTTAACATCAATTTCCTGCCAACTTTAGATGTTTTAGATTTCCTCAAATCTAAAAAATCCAGTCAACCCAAAGTGTTACTGCGTACACTGTTCAATGAACACTTACCGAAAAGTGTGGTTGTGGAATTACAAAATCTGATTTGGCCTGAACAAGCTGAATTAGCCATTGGCAATATCAGTGATGAAAAACTGGAACTCATTGCAAGCCGTTTAGAAAGCTTTGAAGTGAAACCATCAGGCACTGAAGGTTACCGTACTGCAGAAGTTACACTGGGTGGTGTGGATACCACTGAAGTCTCATCAAAAACCATGGAAAGTAAAAAACAGAAAGGCTTGTACTTTATTGGCGAAGTGCTAGATGTAACGGGTCATTTAGGTGGATACAATTTCCAATGGGCATGGGCTTCTGCACATGCGGCTTCTGAATACGTCTGATCTCGACATAGCGTTAATTAAGCACTGAAGTTACGCCAGTAAGAGTAATTTCACATTTATAAAAATGATTTTTACGTCTATTCGACGGAGTCTTACATCTAAGGATTGAATAAAAAAATTAGCCTTCGGCTGGAGGAACTCTTACGAAGCACGCTTCTCATTAGGCAAAATGAGAAGTGAAGCTTCGCAAGGAAACCATCTTACGGAGCAATGCTCCTCACCGCAAAACTCGTTCACTACCTTCAAATGATTCGATGTATTGCAAAAACATTTTTGATTAAATGTAATCCTGTCTCAAACAATTGCGGATGACATTACCGCGTATCATTCTTTTATTTGAATCAAATAGGACTTCTGATGTCACGCAGAAACATCAGATAATCATAATCCGCAGATGAACTCTGCATAAAAAAAGGCTGATTCATTCAGCCCTTTTTCTTGCCCAATCTGACTTATTCAAGATAGTCGGTTTTAAATAATGATACTGACGACGTCGAAGTTCGTTGAATTGTCAGATCCATTTTTTCAACGGCAACTGAAATATGTTGTGGTTGCACGCTTGCTGTTTGTTTGAGTGTCGAAACTAAAGTATTGAACATTGAAATTACCCCCATTTTGCCATTCCTTTGCACGGATCATAGGTGTCATTCATGACAGCAATATGAATCCTAAGTTTTTATATTTTAAGTAATATTCCATATATCACTATTACTTAAAATACCAATTTTCGGGTAAATTTCAATCATTATTTTTAGACTCATTGGTATGATTTTTTTCACTGTTTGGCGGTGATTGTACTGTCTACTCCAAATCAGTGCGTTTTGATTTTGCAAAAATAAAGCGTCGTGCGCTCGCCAAAAAACCTACCGTGATCCCTGCAATAATCACTGGGGCTAAAAATTTATTCGGTGCTTTTGCCATACAATATTCCTTATAGAGCATTAAAATCGACCACCTAAGCGTGGCCGATTTTGTACAGACGGAACAGGTTAATTAGGGTCATCCGGTTTTGGCGGAGTTACAGGTGCCGAAGGTGCATCGACCTCTTTTTCAGCTTCACCAGTTGAACCAAATGGATTATTTTGTGGTTGATCACTTGGGTTTACATCCAACTGATCTGGAGTTGCAGTTTCTTTTTCACTAACGCCGGGAGCAGCCTGTTGAATGTTTGGATAGCCATCATCTTTTTTCACTTCAGAAGTCATCACAGATGTTGATGGCGTTGGACTTACTGCAGACGATGTAGGCGTATTAAATGTGGTTTTTGCCTTCGCCTGTTCCTGTACTGGATTCGGTTCATTAGCTTCACGTTTTGCTTTATCAATAAGATCTGATAACAATCGTTCCGCCGGATTGCGACCACCTAAACCAAAGGCCAAAGCGAAAGCAACTGCAACCGCACCGAGAGTTAAACCAAAGGCCAAATTCACGATCGAGTCGGCAATACCCATGGCACGCAAGCCCATGGCTACAACCAAGCCCATAATCAGCACACGGACCAAATTACCTAACCAACGTGAACTGTTATATTCCCCTCGTTGCACCACATTTGCCACAATATTGGCAAGCCAGAAACCCACCACCAAGATCACGGCACCAAGTAAAATACTTGCACCGAACTGGATAAACATAGCAATAAGGGCACTGATTTGCTCAAAGCCTAAACGGTTAGCAGCTTCAGATACCGCAAACAACATTGTGAAAAATACAATGAGGCAACCGACAACATCCGACACTTTGGTTTTGCCCAAAAAGCGTTGAATGTCTAATTTTTCTGGCACAGTATCAACACCTGTACCCGAGATCACATCCACAACTAGACGCGCTACAAAGCGTGACACCACATAGGCCAAGATTAAGATTAAACCTGCGGCAATGATGTTCGGTATCGCATACATGATCTCATGTAACATGGCTGTTGCAGGCTGAGAAATCGCCTCGATACCAAGTGCTTCGAAAGCCACAATTAATGCAGTGATAATGACTATAGCAAAGACAAAATTACCCAAAACTTGAGCAAGTTTTGCGTTTTTAAACATGCCCACTTTTTCGACTTGCTGCTGCAAACTCAAACTGTTCACCAAGCCTTCCACGATACCTCGCACAATCTTCGCCAAAATATAACCCACAAAGACGATGACACCGGCAATAAAGATATTGGGAAGATAAGAAACAACTTCAGTGACCATATTTTGGATTGGGAACAATAGACCGTTCAAACCCAAGATCGATAAAACAATCGGTAGGAAAAGTAACAAAATCAGCCAATATACAATTTCACTGATATTTTGACTGATAGGGCTGACACCAACCTCAGAACTAAGTTTTTCATCGAGTTGGGTTTTATCCAGCAGTTTCTTTGAACCGACTTTGACCAAACTCGCCACGATCCAACCAATAAAACCTACAGCTACCGCAGCCAAGAGCTGTGGAATAAATAACAAGAACTGCTGAATCATATTACTGAATGGGCCACTGACACTGGTCAAATTCAGCACATTGAGCGCACCAATGACGGCAATGATCAAAATAATCCAGAACACTACTCTGGAGACTATATTTTCAACATTGGAACGGTGCCCAGTTGCATTTGAAAGTTTTTGATTTGTACCTAATTGTTGCAGAACTTTTTTGACGCCAGCAGCAATCAATAAAGCAATGACCCAACCAATCAGGAGAATTGCTACTGCACTTAAAATGGGGTGAAACTGTTCCCAATAATACATGGCATCAAAACGGCCACGCGGACCACCCAGATAATCATTCATACGTTCGCCCTCATTGTTATACATGATCTGTTGTTATGTGCATTTTTACGTATGCCGCGATATCACACAGCATTGGTGCTTTAAACTTGAGCTTTCTTTTCCACCTTAGTTTTTGCGTATTTTTTAATCAACCAAAGTATGCATAACTCCAACAAAAGCTCACAATTGAATGTAAAAAAGCCTTGGCATAACCAAGGCTTTATTTGTGTCATTCTGATGAGATGCTTAAGGTTCAGATCTTGCAATCATGTAAATCTGACTCATGTATTTATCATCAATGATCTGTCGCAGTTGCAGTATTTGAATCATTGGCAACAGCTTCATCCCCCGCTGTACCGCTAGTCGTATCATTGGCAGTTGCAGTTTGTGCATTCGGTGCAGGATGATCAGGCGGTGCATCCGAAGCAGAAGGTTTCATATCTGCAAACATATAAAATAATAATGCGATTAAAAAGATACCCACTAAGATCAGTATGTACACAGGGATACGTTTTTTTTGTGTTGTTTCTTCCGTACTGGTGGTATGGGGTGGTTTATTAAAATCGTGTGTCATATTCCCCTCGCTATTTTGTTGTTCGTCGTTCACTTTTTATACTAGCAATACAATATCCATTGTTGTGTGAAGAACAATTACAATCCGTGAAAACATGTAACTTAAAAGATCAGTTCAATTTACATCCGTTTTTCTGTTTAGATAGTTCCCTTAATTTTAGATTTAAAATCAATCGCTAAGGTAAAAATATCGGAGCATGAAATGAATGTACCATTTCAATCGTATTCATTTTCAGAGTATCAAGTGTTGCAAAAATAAATGCTTTTTTGAGCTAGATGGAATTCTCTGCTTTTGATGAATGAAATGAGCTATAATCATGCACCTTATTTTTCACCTGTTATCAAATCTATGGCGTACCATCAACAAGGTGTAACGCTTGATCTTGACACTGACGTCACTCATCAATGTTCCCTTCATTACACTCGTGATCAGCATCTTATTGGCATTATTGAATTTAGTAAGCCAAGTTATGTGTTGAAATGGGGTGATTTGGAATATTTCCGCCGACGTACTGAAGAGTTTTCAGTGATGCCATTCCCTGAATGCATCAATGCGATGGTGATTGATATTCGAAATATTGCGGCTTTTTTAGATAATGAAGTGCCTATTATTCCTTGGCGCTTGCTCGAAGAAGAATGCCCGATTCGCTTAGTTGTTCCCCAAGATCGACTGGAGCACTATGCTGGCTTTTTTGAACCGACTTGGTTGACTTCAGACGTAGACACAGCGATTCAAGAAATTCGTGAATTTATGGATATGTTTGTGCATTAACACGGAGATTAAACTAAAGTTTAATCCCGAAAACCTCCATTTGGAGGTTTTTTTATGCCCTTTTATTTTCATTATCTATTTCACAATAAAATTAAATTATTTTATATTTAATGACTTATAGCAAACTTTCTTATAAAAAATGTTCATAACTTATCCCATTTCTTAGTAACAATTCGGCAATAAATTTTGCTTGAGCCTTGTTCGATTTATCACCTAAGATGTAGAAAATGATCTCTTTTTTATTGTTGAAACATTCTTAAAAACAGAGCAATAAAACTAAATACGTAACAAGATCATAAAAAGTGGATATTAAATCAGGGTAAAAGGAGTTTTAACGATGACGTCAAAAAAACATTTAGCAACTTTGTTCTGTGCAAGTGCGCTCACTTTAGGGCTTAGCGCATGTAGTGACAATAAAGCACCTACAACGGATAAAGCTGCAGGAAGTGAAGCTGCTGTTTCTGACTCAGGGACTTTAGATAAGATCAAAAAATCGGGCACGATTGTTTTAGGCTATCGCGATTCATCGATTCCATTTTCATATATCGCAGATAATCCAAACCAACCTGTGGGTTATGCGCATGATCTTCAATTAAAAGTAGTTGAAGCAGTAAAAAAACAATTAAATCTTCCCGATTTAAAAATCCGTTATAACTTAGTGACCAGCCAAAACCGAATTCCATTAGTTTCTAATGGCACCGTCGACTTAGAGTGTGGCTCAACCACCAACAATAAAGAACGCCAACAACAAGTTGATTTCTCAACAGGTTTCTTTGAAGTGGGTTCACGCTTACTTACTGCAAAAGACTCTGGGATTAAAGACTTCGCTGACCTTAAAGGTAAAAAATTAGTCACCACGGCAGGAACTACATCTGAGCGTTATATTCGTCAACATGAAAAAGAGTTAGGTATTGGTGAAGTCATTTCTGCCAAAGACCACGCTGAGTCTTTCCTCATGCTACAAAATGGTCGTGCAGCGGCATTTATGATGGATGATATTTTGCTGGCGGGTGAAAAATCGAAAGCCAAAGATCCAAATAAATGGGAAATCGTGGGTACAGCACCGATTCAAGAAATTTATGGTTGTATGCTACGTAAAGGCGATACTGGCTTTAAACAAGTGGTTGATGATGCAATCAAAGCGACCTATAGCTCTGGTGAAATCAATGACATGTATAAAAAATGGTTCCAAACGCCAATTCCACCAAAAAATATCAATTTGAATTTCCCGATGTCTGATCAATTAAAAGCATTGATTAGCAATCCACATGACCGTGACGAATAACTTTCCCTAAACATTCTAAAGATGCTTAAGCCAAACGGATTTTGGCTTAAGCTCATTATAGGGAGTTCCTATGAATTATAGCTGGAATTGGGGTGTGCTGTTCCAATCTACTGGTGTAGGTGATTCGACCTACCTGAATTGGATTTTAATTGGAATCGGCTGGCTGTTTGTCATCGCTTTGGTGGCATGGAGCATTGCGATGGTGCTCGGCAGCATCTTGGGTATTATGCGTACCCTACCGAGTCCTGTAGCACGAGGTATAGGTACTACCTACGTGACTATTTTCCGAAATGTACCCTTATTGATTCAACTGTTTATATGGTTCTATGTTGTACCCAACTTCCTCCCCGCTGCGATTAAAAGCTGGTGGATGAATGACCTTGGAGCAAATACGACCGCCTTAATTTCTGCAAGTGTCGGTTTGGGTCTTTTTACAGCTGCACGGGTCTGTGAGCAAGTCAGGACTGGTATTGAAGCGCTTCCTTTGGGGCAAACCAATGCAGGTTATGCCATGGGATTTAGCACGGCTCAACTATACCGCTATGTGATCTTACCGCAGTCATTCCGCACGATTTTGCCACCACTGAGCTCTGAGTTGACCAACTGTGTCAAAAACACCTCAGTCGCCTCTTTGGTCGGTGTTGCAGAAATCATTTCGCAGATGAAAACCATCAGTGAATACACGCAAAACACCATCGAAATTTATACCTACGTCACCATTATTTTCATCGTGATCAACATCTGTTTAATTGGTTTCATGAATTTTCTGGAAAAACGCCTACGCGTTCCTGGCTTAATTGCAGGAGATAAATAATGGAATGGCTCAGTTCTTTTATTCAAGACCTCCAAGCGTCTGGCCCTGCACTATGGCATGGTTTCAGCATCACGCTAAAAGTGGTGATCACGGCAACCATTGGTGGTGTCTTTATTGGGACTTTATTGGCGTTGATGCGCCTGTCCTCGATTAAAGTATTTAATATTTTTGCTAAAGGCTATGTGAACCTCTTTCGTTCTATTCCTTTGCTCTTGGTGCTGATGTGGTTCTACTTTGCCGTACCCTTTATCTACACAGGGATCACAGGTAACTATCTAACGATTGATACTGCCCTCGTGTCGAGTATTGTGGCCTTCATGCTATTTGAAGCTGCTTACTTTTCAGAGATTGTCCGTGCCGGGATTCAATCGATTCCTAAAGGCCAAACTTCTGCAGCTTATGCTTTGGGTATGAGCTATGGCCAAGCAATGCGCCTAATTATTTTGCCGCAATCTTTCCGCAAAATGACGCCATTGCTTTTACAGCAAACCATCATTCTGTTCCAAGATTCAACCATGGTTTATGCCATCGGGCTGTTAGACTTTTTCCGCACCAACTATGTTCGAGGCGACCTCATGTCATTGTTAACTCAATACATTCTGTTTGCCGGTCTGGTGTATTTCACTATTAGTATGATCGCCACCTATGCAGTTACAAAATTACAACGGAGGTTAAGTGTATGACCGATCAAAAAACGATGATTGACCTCCAAAATGTCAGTAAATGGTATAAAGATTTTCAAGTGCTCACCGATTGCACGACTCAAATTAAACAAGGTGAAGTGGTTGTGGTGTGTGGACCTTCAGGTTCAGGTAAATCAACGCTCATTAAAACCGTCAATGGACTTGAGCCTTTTCAGGCCGGTAAGATTTTGGTCGACGGTATTTCCATTAATGACCCAAAAACTGATTTAAATAAATTGCGTAGTCGTGTCGGCATGGTGTTCCAGCACTTTGAACTTTTTCCACATTTATCCATTACCGAAAACCTGACCATTGCGCAGGTTAAAGTCTTGGGCCGATCAGAAGCCGAAGCCAAGAATAAAGGCTTGGCTTATTTAGATCGTGTGGGTTTGAGTGCGCATGCCGCTAAATTCCCGGCACAGTTATCAGGTGGACAGCAACAACGTGTTGCGATTGCACGTGCGCTCAGTATGGACCCGATTGCCATGCTGTTTGATGAACCGACTTCGGCACTTGATCCAGAAATGATTAACGAAGTGCTTGATGTGATGGTGGGTCTTGCAAAAGAAGGTATGACCATGATGTGTGTAACCCATGAGATGGGCTTTGCGCGTCAGGTTGCGGACCGTGTGATCTTTATGGATCAAGGAAAAATTGTGGAAGACTGCAGTAAAGATGATTTCTTTAATGCCCCTCGTGGTGAACGAGCGCAGCAGTTCTTAAATAAAATTCTGCATTAACAACAAAACGTTTATTTAACTGATGTTACGAAGTAACATCAGAAGCGTAATTTGATTCAAATAAAAGTACGATACGAGGTAACATCATCCGCAAGTGTTTGAGATAGGACTTCTTCTAATCAAAAATATTTTTGCGATACTTTTGATAATTAGACACTAGTAAACGAGTTTTGCGGTGAGGAGCACTGCTCAGCAAGATGGTTTCCTTGCGAAGCTTCGCTTCTCATTTTGCCTAATGAGAAGCGTGCTTCGTAAGAGTACCTCCAGCCGAAGGCTAATCCCTTTATTCATTCTCTTGATGTAAGACTCCGTCGAATTGGCTTAACAATCATTTTAAAAATGCAAAATTACTTTTGCATGCATAACATCAGTTATTTAATTTCCGAAAATAAAAAAAGCTCATCCATCGATGAGCTTTTTTCATGGCACCTTACCAATAGTTTTCTACAGCAATATTACCTTCACCACGGCGGTTCATGGTCAAACCACGCGCCTTTAATGCTGCCTTGGTGTCATCAACCATTTGTGGATTACCACACAACATGACATGCGTCGTTTCCATATTAAATGCTAAGCCAGCCGCCTGTTCTAATTCGCCATTTTCAATTAAAACTGGTAAACGGTCATGCAGCGGTGCATTTGGATCACGTGTCACAATAGGAATAAATTTGAAGCCCGTATGCCCTTCACCAAAGGTTTCCGCGATTTCTTGAATCCGCTCGACATAAGCCAGTTCTGATAAGGTGCGCACACTGTAGACTAGATTAATTTTTTCGTATTTAGACCATGTTTCAAAGTCTTGTAGCATCGATAAAAATGGTGCCAGACCTGTCCCTGTCCCCAACAGCCATAAGTCCTTAGGCAATGGCAACTGATAACGCGCCAAGGTGAGGAAGCCATAAGGGACTTTTTCTAAATACAGCTCATCACCAACTTGTAGATGCTGCAAATTTGAAGTAAACGCACCATCTGGAACGACGATAGAGAAAAACTCTAAAGTTTCATCAAAAGGGGACGACACCACAGAATAGGCACGAACCACCAATTCATCGCCCACTTTCAAGCCGATTCGTGCGAACTGACCAGCGGTAAATTTAAAATGTGCAGGGCGTGTCATGGTAAAACTGAACAAAGTATTGGTCCAACGGTGTACAGATAAAACCTTTTCTAAGCTAAATTTTTCAATTGACATGATTTGAACGTGGCGTGACAGACTGTGCTCATGTTAGCATGACAGCATAATTTATTAATATTTTTTAAATGTTAAGGCCTGATTCATGCGCATGACTTTACGCCAGTTGGCTGTTTTTGTAGCAGTCGCTCAAGAAGGTACCGTTACCAAAGCCAGTGATGCTGTCAAACTTACTCAAAGTGCAGCAAGTATGGCATTGGCAGACCTCGAAGATGGTCTCGGTGCTCCACTGTTTGACCGACTTGGTAAACGCTTGCAATTGAATGACTTGGGTCGTTTTTTATTGCCACAAGCTTTGGAAATTTTAGGGCGCTGTGAAGCTTTTGAACAAGCAGCAAAAGGCGAACTACAAAGTATTGATCTGCGTTTGGGTGCGACCCTAACCATCAGTGACTACTTGATGCCAGACCTCATGGCAAATTTCCTACAAATTCAGCCTCAAGCACATTTACAACTTCAAGTCGGCAATACCCGCCAAATGATTGAAGCGGTAAACCAATTTCAGTTGGATTTGGCTTTAATTGAAGGTTCATGCCACCTGCCACAGCTACAATGCATTCACTGGCGTGACGATGAACTTGCGGTGTGCTGTTCCCCAGAGCACCCTTTAGCGAAGCTAGATCGTGCACTCACTGCGGCTGACTTTGATAACGTGGAATGGATCTTACGTGAAGAAGGTTCAGGCACACGTGAAGTATTTGACAACGCAATTTTAAAAGACCTGCCAGATGCCAATATACGTTTAACCTTGGGTCATAACGAAGCCATTCTAAAAATCGTGGCAGGTGGTCTTGGTATGTCATGTATTTCTAAGCTGGCGATTGAGCCTTTACGTGAAAAAGGTCAATTAGTGGTTTTAGATACGCCGTTCTGGCAACTTGCCCGTCCATTATTTATGTTGGTACATCGTCAGAAATACCAAGGACCGGGTCTCAAAGCCTTTATGCAATTTTGTGAAAAATAAAAAAAGCGCCTTAAGGCGCTTTTTTATCTATTTTTAAATTGGCGTTCACATGGTTCGCCATCATTATTGCCGTCCATTTTCGTATTTGGACAATTATTATTAAAGAACACTGCTTCTTCGTATGAACGCATCTGACTACAATGCGTACGCCCATCACAACTAAACTGTGCTTTCTCTACTACCCTTGGCGTATCACTTGAAGAAGGTGCCTGCGCAGTATCTTGAACAACAGACTGAGCTTGCGTTGAAGCTGTGCCGTATAGATTTTTTTCACCTTGCTCAGTCAGCACCCGATCGGGTAAATCCCCCTGAGCTTTACGTTGTTCTTTTACAATGTTTTCATTTTCTTGCATGAGCTGTTGTAAATGTAGCTGCTTCTGTTCTTGGTACTGCTGATATTTCCCATAAACAGCCACAGCTAATACTAGAATTACAATGAGTCCAATCATGCTGAAGATTTTACTGCCCCAAACTGTGCCTTTGGCTGTATCGTGAGGAGTAGCTTGGTCATTCACTCGATCCGACCTTGATTCAAATGACGGATTTATCTGTTCATGAGTGGACTGCTCTTTTTTCAAATCTAAACGGATGATATTTACCGCTTTAAATTTACCTCGATCTGCTTCAATCCTGTATTTGAGATTTTCTCCAACACGTGGTTCGATGTGTCGGCTAGGAAAATCACGAATATGAAAAAATAAATCCTGTGCTTGATCTTGTTGTATAAATCCAAAGCCGCGCTCAACGTTATAGCTTTTGATTTTCCCCTCTTTAAACATAAAAATTGTCTCTCACATTTTCTTTTAATGCTCTTATGATAATAAAAAAGAGGTCCTATAGACCTCTTTTTTATTTCAAAGATTTCCATGAAATCTTACAATCACATTATTTACGCAAATTCGAAAGCAAAGCTGAAGTAATTGACTGGTTATTTGCCACTACTTTAGATTTTTTAGCTTTTGCAGATTTGTCTTCTTCACGCTCAATGTTTATGGCTTTATAACGATCACCATTTTTCACCACATTAAATTTCACACGATCATTACGTTTTGGCTCGACACCATCTGCGGGAAAGTCAGAGATATGGAAAAATACATCACCTTCTTCACATGAAAGAAAGCCAAAGCCCTTTTCAGGATTGTACTGCTTCACTTTACCTTTATATTGTTCGGACTTCATAAAGTACCCTATTCCATTTATTCCAATGTCTTTAGTATATAAAAAAGAGGCTATAAAAGCCCCTTTTCTGTTCATGATGCAAAAATTAGTCTTTTTGAACTGAACCGAAAATTTTATCGCCTGCATCGCCAAGACCAGGAACGATATAACCGTTTTCATTTAAACCTTGGTCTACAGATGCTGTGTAAATGATCACATCTGGGTGAGCTTCATTTACACGTTTAATGCCTTCTGGAGCGGCAACAAGCACCATGACACGAATATCTTTACAACCACTGGCTTTTAGAACGTCAATAGCAGCAACGAGCGATGAACCTGTTGCAAGCATTGGGTCAATAATCATCGCTAAACGGTTTTGTACGTCTGGTACTAATTTTTTGTAGTAAGTACGCGCTTCTAAAGTTTCTTCATCACGCTCTAAACCCAATACAGATACTTTCGCACTTGGAATCAGGTTTAAGAAACCATCCAACATACCAATACCTGCACGTAAAATCGGTACAACTGTTATTTTTTTACCGGCAATACGATCTACAGTTACTTTACCATTCCAACCATCAATTTCATGATCGACCATTGGTAAATCTTTCGTTGCTTCATAAGTCAGAAGCATAGTCACTTCTTGAGCAAGCTCACGGAAGTTTTTAGTACTAATATCTGCACGACGAAGTAAGCCGAGTTTATGTCGAATAAGCGGATGACGGATTTCATGGATAGCCACGGGAGAACACCTAAAAGGTTAAGATAAAATTTCAACCATTATAAAGCTATTTAACAAATGATAAAAATAAAAAAGCCCCCTTTACAGGAGGCTTTTTTGTAATAAGCAAATTAATTGCTTAATTCATTAGTTAAATCCACTTTGAATTAAGCTAAAAATGAACTGTTGTAATTCAGGTGAGATCGCAAAGTATGCCACTTGAGAAACTGCAATGATTGGATCTGGA
Organism: Acinetobacter sp. YH12219; assembly: GCF_013417875.1. NCBI lineage: Bacteria > Pseudomonadati > Pseudomonadota > Gammaproteobacteria > Moraxellales > Moraxellaceae > Acinetobacter > Acinetobacter sp. YH12219. The sequence continues at coordinate 123,430 of NZ_VPDC01000010.1, read as the reverse complement.
TATACACCGATCAACAACACAAGAGCAGCTGCGCCAAGCACCATAATACCACCCACTTTTTGACCCCAATGATCGACAGCGTCGATACGTGGGTTTTCCGGTGGAGTCATGTACATCACAACCATCACACGTAGGTAGTAGTATAAACCGATACCCGAACCAAGGATAACCATCGCAGCTAAGAACCATGAACCACCAGCAACTGCTGTTTTGATCACAAGGAACTTACCAATAAAGCCCGCTGTTAATGGGATACCTGCAAGAGATAACATCATGACAGTCAGTGTTGCAGTCAACACTGGACGACGCCAGAACAAACCACGGTACTCAGCAAGGCTACCTGCTTCGTCTTTGTTGTTGTAAGGGCTAGACATCAGTGTCACAACACCGAACGCACCAATCGTTGTTAATACATAAGTAATCACATAAACGTTGACGCTACTGAATGTTGCAAAGCCTTGTACTTGAACAAAGTCAGTATTACGTGCACTCACAATCGCAACAAGTAAGTAACCAAAGTGAGCGATTGAAGAATATGCAAGGATACGTTTCAAGTTCACTTGACGTACTGCTAGTAAGTTACCCGCAAGGATAGACAATACTGCAATAATGGTCACGATTGTAATGAAGCTGTCAGAAAGGATTAAGCCAGAAGCTAAGAAGTAACGAACGAATAGACCGATCATTGCCACTTTAGCCACAGTCGCTAAGAATGTCGCGATTGGCGCTGGCGCACCGGCATACACGTCTGGTGTCCATTTGTGGAATGGCGCAAGAGACAATTTAAATGCAACAGCAAAGACAATTAGTGCAAGACCAAGGACTACGCCCGGTTGGCTGAAAGTTGTGAACATTTTGCCTGGTTCAGCAACGAATGCCATTGTACCTGTGTACGCATATACATAAGCCATACCCATCAACAACATCGCAGAAGCGGTTGCTGAAAGCACCAAATATTTCACACCCGCTTCAAGCGACTGTGAACGTTGGTGTGTATAAGCCAATAGGCCGTATACAGGAATCGACATTAACTCAAGACTGATAAAGAAAGACGCATAGTGCGAACTTGCAACCATTAACAATGCACCTGTTACAGAGCACAGCATCAAGATATAAAGTTCTTCACGGTTATCTTTATAGGTTTCGATATACGCATGTGACAATGTGCAGCAAGCAAGTGCTGCAATCAAAATCACGAATTGGTACAACATCGTAAATGGATCTACGATGAACAAATTCATTACGTTTGCAGGTGCATACTGCCCTGCAACGAAAACAAAAATAATATAAAAGGCTGCAAGGTTCAGACCGATAACGGAAGTCGTTGCAACTAAATTGTGGTTACGCTTGATTGCAATTAGCAACATCACGACGATCGCAGTTAAAGCCACGATCATCACAGGAGCTAATGGCATAAGCTCAGAAAATGACATTGTGAAGTCCATGGCTTATTGCATCTCCACATTTTCAGGTTGTACAGCAATCTGCTGCACAACATCAACGACTTCTTGAACTGGAATATAGCTATTTGCAATCCACGCCATGCTTGAATTTGAAATATCAAGGAACGTTTGTGGGAATAGACCAAGCCATACTAGACCAAGAGCACAGATTAAAAGAATCACAACTTCACGCGCATTTAAGTCTTTCAACGGATTTGCGTAATGCTGTTTTTGTTCTTCGTTTGGTGTACCAAACAACGCTTTGTGGATCAGGATTAAACCGTAAAGGCCGGCAAATACTAAGCTTACTGCAGCAAGGATTGTGTACACAGGGAACTTGTCATAAGAACCCATCAAGATCAGGAATTCACCGATGAAGTTACCTAGACCTGGAATACCTACAAGTGCCGCAACAAAGAACATTAAGAAGAATGAAAGGTATTGGAACTGACCACGGATACCGCCCATTAAACGCATGTCACGTGTATGCAGACGTTCGTAAACCTGACCACACATAATGAACAATGCAGCAGAAGATAGACCGTGAGCCAGCATCATAATCATCAAGCCTTGGAATGTCAGGATGTTACCTGCATACAAAGCAAGAAGTACGAAGCCCATGTGCGAAATAGATGTGTACGCAAGCAGACGTTTCATGTCTGTTTGTTGGAATGCACACCATGCACCGTAGAAAATACCGATTAGACCAAGAATGATCGCGATGTCAGCAAACTGAGCAGATGCTACTGGGAAGAATGGAATAACGAAACGTAAAAGACCATAAGCCGCAGTTTTAATCAAGATACCTGCAAGGTCGACAGAACCCGCTGTAGGTGCTTGCGCATGTGCATCTGGTAACCAGCCGTGTAAAGGGAAAACTGGAAGTTTTACCGCAAAACCAATGAACATACAGATCATGAATGCATACGCAAGTGCTGGAGCTTTCGCCTCAACAGTGTGTGCAACACTCATCAAGAAGTCATAGTTAAAGCTGATTTGACCGTGAAGTTGGAAGCCAACAACCACTAGACCCAAGATACCGATCAACATGATCAGACCCGCAACCTGAGTATAGATAAAGAATTTAGTTGCAGCGTAAACGCGTGACTTACCTTCTGCCCCTTTATGACCCCAAAGTGCGATCAAGAAGTAGATTGGTACCAGCATCATCTCCCAGAAGAAGAAGAAGAGGAACATGTCAATCGCTAAGAATACACCGATCACACCACCTAAAGACCACAGTAGGTTTAAATGGAAGAAACCAACGTTCTTTTGAATCTCACCCCATGAACAGCCAACTGCAAGTACACCCAGTAATGCAGTTAAACCCACCATAAGCAGTGAAAGACCATCCACCGCAAGGTGAATGTTAATGCCTAAAGTGGTAATCCACGGTAAGTTAAATTGAGCAGCCCACTGTGGAGCTTGTGTACCCAACTCGTAGTTATAAGTACCGCTTTGCCATAAAACGACGGTTAACACCAACGTTAATAGCATACCAATTAAGGCAATATAGCGTGGTAAGTGCTTGTCGAGTTTATCGACAAGCCAGCATACAAAACCTGCAATGAACGGAATAAGGATCAGAGCGGGTAGAATTAAATTGTTTGGAGTTTCCATTTTATTTCCCCACGACCTGAATCACGACCAGGATCAATAGTAATGCAAACGTACCGAATGCCATACTAGATGCGTATTCACGCAATGAACCTGTTTGACGTGAACTTGTAAAGCTATTACCGCCTTTAACAAGTGCAGGCAATACAAGCCATAAGCCGTCAATTGGATCACGACCAAAGATTTTAGCCAGTAGCAAATAAGGCTTAACGAAAACAATGTTGTACAAAGCATCGAAACCAAGTGCATTACGACAGATATTTGCAAGACCCGCGCCCAGTGAAGTTTTCGCGAACGATTTCACTGCACCATAAGCAAAGGCAAATAACACCACACCAACTGCAAGACCTGCAAGTGCAATACCAACTGCTGTATATTCAGCGCTATGCATACCGTGTTCTAGTGCTTCTGGAATATTAAACGCTGGGATTTGTGCAGCATTTAAAATATTCGTTACTGGTGCTTTTAATACATAAGCTAAACCAGTTGAAAGCACTGCAAGAATCGCCAATGGCCCCCAGTAAGTAACACCTTTGATTTCATGGTAAGGCGTGTTTTCTTTACCAAAGAATACAACCCAAATAAGACGGAATGTATAAATTGAAGTTAAGAACGCACCTGCTACACCAGTCCAGTACAAGCAGTCATAAACTGCTATTGCTTGACCTTTCACCCATACCGCACCAAGAATCGCATCTTTCGAGAAGAAGCCGATCGTGATGAATGGAATCGCTGCCAATGCACCGCCACCAATCGCGAAACAAGCAAACAAGAATTTATTTTTGTGGAATAGACCACCCATCTTGAAGATGTTTTGTTCGTGATGGTAAGCCAAAATCACTGCACCAGAAGACAAGAATAATAATGCCTTGAAGAATGCGTGAGTCAGCATGTGGAATAGACCAGCTTGGTAAGCTTCAGCACCTACAGCCATAAACATATAACCCAACTGACTCATAGTTGAGTAAGCAAGAATACGTTTGATGTCTGTTTGTACCAATGCAGCAAAGCCTGCAACCAACAATGTCACCGCACCCGTGATTGAGATGAACATCATCACTTCTGGCGCTTGTTCAAACACGCTGAACATACGGCTACATAGGTAAACACCCGCTGTTACCATTGTTGCTGCGTGGATCAATGCAGATACTGGTGTAGGACCAGCCATCGCATCTGCCAACCATGTTTGTAATGGGATCTGAGCAGATTTACCTGCAGCACCCAAGAACAACATCAATGCAGTCCAGATCGCAATCGAAGAACTCTGAGCCAAAACTGTTGGCGCAGCAGCTACAACTTCTGCAATGTTTAAAGTACCGAATTGTTGGTAGATCAAGAACAATGCGATCAGTAGGAATACGTCACCCACACGTGTCACAGTGAATGCTTTAATTGCAGCAAAACCGTTTGCAGGTGTTTGGTAGTAGTAACCAATCAATAGGTATGAACATAGACCTACACCTTCCCAACCGAGGAATAACAACGCTAAGTTGTCACCCAACACTAAAAGCAGCATGCTTGCTACGAATAGGTTGAAGTATGAGAAGAAACGTGCAAAGTCTTCTTCGCCACGCATGTACCATGTTGCAAAGATGTGAATTAAGAAACCCACACCTGTGATCATGCCCATCATCAATAATGATAAGCCATCTAAATGAAGCGTGAAGCCCGGTGCTAAGTTACCTGCACTGAACCAAGTCCAAAGATGCTGAGTTGTTGCAACTGAACCATTATTAACAAAGTCGATACCGGCAATTAATGCAAATAAAGCTGAAAGACCAACTGAACCTGCACCAATAATTGCAGCAACTGATTCAGGAAGATTTTTACGACCTGCCGCCAACAGGATAAAACCAATTAGCGGGAATAGTACTGTTAAATATAAATAACTCATCCGCGCATCTCACTAGCAGCATCCACATCCAGATGATGGAAGCGATGATAGAACTGAAGGACGATCGCAAGACCGATACACGCCTCTGCTGCAGCAAGCGTTAAGATCAAGATAAACATCACTTGACCATCTGGCTGTGCCCATGCGCTTCCTGCCAAAACGAACGCTAAAGCAGCAGCGTTCATCATGATTTCAAGGCTCATTAAAATAAATAGTAGGTTGCGTCGAACCATCACACCGTAAAAACCCAGTGCAAAAAGAATGGTTGCAACGATCAAACCATGTTCTAAAGGGATGTTGCCCATTATTCTTTGTCCTCTTCTGCACCTGGCTCACGTTTGCCAAGATGGAATGCAGCGACAAGTGCGCCAAGCAATAACATCGCAGCAACTTCAACCAGCAATAAGTACTGAGTAAAGAGTGAAGTACCCACTTCTTTCGGACCGACAACTTGAGCACCCATGACAGTGCCAGCAGTTGTGTAGTCTGACTTCAACATCCAAACAAGGATTAGACCCATTAGAAAGCTCATCAACGCAGGATATGCCCACGCTGAAGAAGTCAGCCATTTGCTTTCTTGTTCAACAGTATTTTGACCAAGATTCAGCATCATCACGACGAATACGAATAGCACCATGATTGCGCCAGCGTAAACGATAATTTCGAGGGCACCGGCAAACGGCGCACCCACGATCATGAAGATACCTGCAACTGCAAGTAAAGAGATAATCAAGCTTAATAAAGCGTGTACTGGGTTCGTGTTAGTGACTACACGAACGGTAGAGACGATGGCCACAAGCGCCATCAAATAAAATGGCCACATCATGGTAATAGACTCCGTACATCAACTGGTGTGCTTTCGCGTTGAGCCTGACCTTTATCTTTACCAGCAACAGCCATACCTGTTACGCGGTAGAAGTTATAGTCTGGGTATTTACCAGGACCTGAGATAAGAAGGTTTTCTTTCTCATATACTAAGTCCTGACGAACATACTCACCTAACTCAAAGTCAGGTGTCATTTGAATCGCAGTCGTAGGACATGCTTCTTCACACATACCGCAGAAAATACAACGTGAGAAGTTGATACGGAAAAATTCCGGATACCAACGACCATCTTCTTTTTCAGCTTTTTGTAGTGAAATACAGCCGACTGGACATGCAACCGCACAAAGGTTACATGCTACACAGCGCTCTTCACCATCAGGGTCACGCGTTAACACGATACGACCACGGAAACGTGGTGGTACGATGTCTTCCGCTTTAACCTCTGGATATAAAATAGTGTCACGTTTACGTGTCGCGTGTGAGAATACCATCCACAACGAACGTACAATTGACCCAAATCCAGCTAGAAATTTAAACATTTTATTCTCCCTGCTGTCTTAGGCCTGATTCATTAGAATCACAGCACCAGTTACCAGAAGGTTAACCAACGCCAATGGCAAGCAAATTTTCCAACCAAAGTTCATGACTTGGTCATAACGTGGACGCATTAAAGAGCCACGAGCCAAGACAAACATCATTACAAAGAATGCTGTTTTAATAATGAACCAGAACGCAGCTGGAATGAATGGAATATCTAGGTTGAAAGGCGCTAACCAACCACCGAAGAATAAAGTCACGATTAATGCAGAGATCAGTACGACGTTGACGTATTCCGCAACGAAGAACATACCCCATTTCATACCGCCGTATTCGACATGGTAACCTTCCGCCAATTCTTGTTCTGCTTCTGGTTGGTCAAATGGATGACGGTGAGTTACCGCAACACCCGCAACCACGAAGATCAAGAAACCTAAGAACTGAGGAATAACAAACCAAACATCACGTTGCGCTTCAACAATTTCACGCATGTTGAATGAGCCTGCAATCGCAACCACACCCATCAGTGAAATACCCAAGAACACTTCATAAGAAATGGTTTGAGCAGCAGAACGTAAACCACCAAGTAATGCGTATTTGTTATTTGATGACCAACCACCGAACAATACTGCGTATACCGCAATACCAGCCATTGCCATAAAGAACAATAGACCGATGCTCATGTCTGAAACACCTAGATAAGGTGAAACAGGAATAACCATGAATGATAGCACCGCAGTTGCCATCGCAACTGCTGGAGCCATACGGAAAGTCAATTTGTCAGCAAATTTTGGTGTCCAGTCTTCCTTAAACATGATTTTCAGCATGTCGGCAACAATCTGGAACATACCGCCCGGACCTACACGGTTCGGACCGTAACGGTCTTGCCATAAGCCGAGTAAACGACGTTCAATAAAAGACATCAACGCAGCGATCAATACCACAACCAGTAAGATCACAATTGCTTGAAGAACTGAATAGGCGATTGGCCAGTTTTCAGCCCACAGCGGCGTTTGACGGATTAATTCTTGTTCCATGAATTACACTCCTACCGCGACTGAAACAGGTTCTGCAAGCGATACTGTAGGTGCTAGACCCACTGGGTAACCGATATAACCTGTAGGTAAGTATTCAATCACTTGAACTGGAAGGACGATTTCAGCATCCCCTGCTTTCACAGCGATACGTTGACCATCTTGAACATTTAAGCGTGCTGCATCTTGTTCACCCACAGCAAACATTGCTTCAGGAATACGTGATTCCATCGCAGGAGTTTTCACTGTAAATTCACCAGAAGCGAAGATGTGATGCATCGGTACAAGACGGAAGCTCTCACCATTAACCGCAACAGGTGCAGGTGCAACGAAAGTACGTGCTGGACGTTTCGCTAATCGATCAAATAAACGAACGCCTGCATCACCACCTTTTAAGTGACCACCCACGTTATCTTGGAATTTGTTCCAAGCTTGTGGAGAGTTCCAACCTGCAGACCAAGCAAATGGTACTAGTGAAGCTGGAGTTTGGTTACCTACATAACCTTCCATAGAGAACGTCAACGCAGAGTCTTTATCGACTGGTTGTTTTGGTTCATGAATAGAAAGTGGTGCGCGCATCGCAGTACGACCTGAGTAACGACGTGGTTCACGTGCCACTTTCAGACCATGTACACGGAAGCCAGCATCTGGTGCGACATCTTGAATTGCTTCAAGTGCAGGAACGTTTTTCGCTACTGACTCGATCACATCATCAAGAACTGTCCAAGAAATCGCTTTGCCTTTCACGCCAGTTTCAATGGCATGTAACCAGCGCCAAGATTCTTTGATCGCAAGTTCTGGTTTGTAGTAGCTTGGGTCATACACTTGGTAGAAACGTTGTGCACGGCCTTCTTGAGAGACAACTGTACCATCACCTTCAGCAAATGAAGCAGCAGAAAGTACGATGTTGGCTTTTTTCACAGTTTCAGTTTCAGAATGATCAAGTACGATCACTTCTTTACCAGAAAGTGCAGCATTCACCTGCGCGGCTGGTAAGCGACGATAAAGGTCATTTTCCACCACGATCACGGTATCGTAATCTTGTGCAAATGCTTGTTCTAGACTTTGACCACCAAAGATCGCTAAGCCCATTGAGTTCACTTCAGGAACAGTCAATGTTAAGCCCGCATTACCAAGGTTCTGTGCAACTTGTGCAGCAGCTTCCATGATTGATGCGTCTTGCAAGCTTGTACCCGAAATCACAAGTGGTTTCTTCGCAGCTTTTAAAGTGTCGGCAATGGTTTGTGCAAATGCTTTTGCATCGTCATCCAAACCTAAGATCACTTCACCTTTGACAGCAGCAGCGACCGCAAAACCTAAACGTGCAATGTCGTTAGGTGATGCAACAACTTCACCTGTTGCAACATCAGCTAAACGTGTTTGAGTTGCAGCAAGGATGTAAATCGGAGATTTCGCATCTTGAGCAATACGTTGTACAGGCTCAGCCAACCACTCTTGCGTACGGCGCTCTGCAGCCATTTCTTTGGCTTTATTTTTCGCAGCTTGGCGAACAGATAGAGCCATACGTGGTGCAGTTTGAGTTAAGTCTTCACCCAAAATCAACACAGCATCGTAGCTTTCGATTTCACGCATACCTGGGTTATAAACACCTTCGGTTTGCATAATAGAAGCTGCAAGTTCAACAAGTTTTTGCTCTTTTTGAGCCATACCGGTTGAGAAGTTGTCTTGACCTACAAGTTCGCGAAGCGCGAAGTTTGATTCAAGTGACGCACGTGGTGAACCGATACCCAATACTTTTTTGCCTTGGATATTTTCAATTACGGTATCCAATGCTTGGTCTACAGAAACTGTAGTCACATTTGCACCAGAGCGGAATTGTGGTTGACGTGGACGATCTTCACGGTTCACATAACCTGTACCGAAACGACCTTTATCGCAAAGGAAGTATTGGTTCACGTCACCGTTAAAGCGGTTTTCTACACGACGTAGTTCACCATAACGTTCACCCGGAGAGATGTTACAACCTGAAGAACAGCCTTGGCATACGCTTGGCGCATACTGCATGTCCCATTTACGGTTATAGCGTTCAGAGTGAGTTTTATCTGTGAATACACCTGTTGGGCACACTTCAGTCAAGTTACCAGAGAATTCAGATTCTAAAGTACCTGATTCTGGACGACCAAAGTAAACACGTGAAGCGTTTGCATACACACCAAAGTCCGTACCACCTGCATAATCTTTGTAGTAACGCACACAACGGTAGCACGCGATACAACGGTTCATTTCATGAGAAATGAAAGAGCCTAGCTCTTGGTTGTAATGCGTACGTTTTGTGAAGCGGTAACGACGACGGTCATGCTGAGTCATTACAGTCATATCTTGTAAATGACAGTGACCACCCTCTTCACACACTGGACAGTCGTGTGGGTGGTTGGTCATCAAGAATTCAACAACAGAAGCACGGAAATTCTTTGCTTCGTTATCTTCAATCGAGATGTAGGTATTGTCAGATGCAGGCGTCATACATGACATAACTAAACGACCGCGAGTATCTTCAGGATTCGCGTATTGAGTCACAGCACATTGACGGCAAGAACCGACAGAACCTAAGGATGGATGCCAACAAAAGTATGGGATGTCGATGCCAAGGCTAAGACATGCTTGTAGCAAGTTCTCTGAGCCGTTGACTTCATACGATTTTCCATCGACATGAATTGTAGCCATAGTCGAATTCCTTAAGCTTGTTCTACGTTGCTAGTTTGAGCTGCCGCATTTACGACTTTAGCTTCAAATTCGCCACGGAAATGTTTGAGTGCGCCCATTAACGGTTCCATCGCACCTGGAGCATGCGCACAGAAAGTTTTACCAATCCAAAGCTTACGAGTAAGTTCTTGTAAGTGATCGATATCTTCTTTCTTACCTGTGCCATCTTCCAAGGCTTTAAGCGCTTTAACCGCCCAAGGTAAGCCATCACGGCATGGTGTACACCAACCGCAAGATTCACGCGCAAAGAATTCTTCTAAGTTACGTGTCGCAGAAACCATACACTGAGTTTCATCGACTACCATGAGCAAACACGTACCTAAACGTGAACCTGCTTTCATGATGCTTTCAGCATCCATAGGAAGGTCAATATGTTCAGCAGCAAGGAAGTCTGTAGAAGCACCACCCGGTAACCATGCTTTGAGTTTTAAACCATCACGCATACCACCCGCATGATCTTCAATCACTTCACGCGCAGTTGTACCAAATGGAAGTTCCCAAAGACCTGGGAATTTTACTTTGCCTGAAGCGCCATAAATTTTAGTACCTGGATCTTTCGACTTACCTTCAGATAAACCGATATACCATTCAGGACCACGAAGCATAATTGCGGGTAAGTTGTTGTAAGTCTCTACGTTGTTAACAATCGTAGGACGACCCCAAGCACCTGCAACTTGTGGGAATGGCGGTTTAGTACGAGGGTTCGCACGGCGACCTTCAAGCGAGTTAATCAATGCAGTTTCTTCACCACAGATATAACGACCTGCACCAGTATGCACGTGTAACTCGAAGTTCCAACCTGTACCTAAGATGTTTTCACCCAAGTAACCTTTGGCACGAATTTGGTCCAATGCTTCATTTAAGTATTGAGCCGCTTCGATGTATTCACCACGGATGAAGATATAACCCTGTGTTGCTTCTAATGTATAAGCAGCAATCAACATACCTTCGATCAACTGATGAGGAAGTTTTTCCATCAACAGACGGTCTTTAAAGGTACCTGGTTCCATTTCATCGGCATTACAGATAAGGTAACGAGGGCCTGAGTTATCATTTGGCGCCATAAGCGACCATTTGATCCCTGCAGGGAAGCCCGCACCACCACGACCTTTTACAGTCGCAGCTTTGATCACTTCAAGCACTTCTTTCGGTTGCATGCCAACAGCTTTCTTAAAGCCAGCATAACCTTCAAGTGCTTCGTAATCATCTGCACTGCGTACGTGTTCCTGTTTGCTCAAACGCCAAGTTAATGGGTGAGTTTCTGGGTTACCGTCGCCATAAATTGGTTTTGGTTCAGTATTCATACATACTTCTCCAATAACTGTTTAATTGAAGTCACTTCAACTAGACCGTGAGTGTCTTCGTCAATCATTAACGTCGGACCTTTGTCACAGTTACCTAGGCAGCAAATTGGCAATAAAGTAAAGCGACCATCTGCAGTCGTTTGACCAAATGAAATGCCTAATTCACGCTGGAATGCTTCAGCAAGTGTTTCCGCGCCCATCAAGAAGCAAGCAATCGAGTCACATAATAAAATTACGTGGCGACCAACTGGTTGACGGTAAATACGGTTATAGAAAGTAGCAACACCTTCTAGGTCTGCAAGGCTCATGCTAAGCAATTGAGCAATAGCATTCATCTGTGCATCATCTACCCAGCCATTACGGCGTTGTACACACTTCAACGCATCAAGACATGCTGCGCGTGGGTACGGATAGTGACCAATGTGATGTTCGATATCGTGGATTTCTTCCGCAGTTAAAATCCCTTCAACGTTCACACGTGGTTTTTTGTCAGTCAAAATCATCATAATGCGATTACCCCTTAGCGATCCACGTCAGCCATTACGACGTCAATTGTCGCTAAATAAATGATTAAGTCAGACATTAAGCTGCCGTTAATCACAGAAGGCATTTGCTGTAAGTGCGTGAAGGTTGGTGTACGGATACGTGTACGGTAACTCATCGTTGACTTGTCTGAAGTCAAGTAGTAGTTCGACGCACCTTTTACCACTTCCGCCATTACAGAGCTTTCGCCTGCTGGCATTACAGGACCCCATGACACGCTCAAGAAGTGCGTAATCAATGTTTCGATGTCTTGTAAAGTTTTATCTTTTGGTGGTGGAACAGCCAGTGGATGGTCTGCTTTGTATGCACCAGAAGGCATGTTGTCTAAACATTGCTTGATGATTTTCAGCGATTCTTCAATTTCACGGAAGTGAACAAGAACACGTGCATAAGCATCGCCTTCGTACTCTAAAGGCACATCAAAGTCGTAGTTTTCGTAGCCGCTATAAGGACGGTATTTACGAACGTCGAAATCAATACCTGTAGCCCGTAGACCAGTACCCGTTACACCCCAAGCCAATGCTGATTTTGCATCGTACTGAGCAACGTTACGTGTACGACCGATAAACACTGAGTTTTTCAGTGCTGCAGTGTAGTACTCGTTCATACGCTTCGGCATCCAATCGAGGATTTCGCGAATGAGGTGCTGCCAGTTGTTTGGCAAGTCGTGCGCTGTACCACCGATACGGAACCATGCTGGGTGCATACGGTAACCCGTGATCGCTTCGATCGCGTCATAAATTTTTTGACGGTCAGCGAACATATAGAATACTGGGGTCATACCGCCGGCATCCTGAATCGCAGTACCAATGAACAACAAGTGGTTATTGATACGGAACAATTCAGACATCATGACACGGATACATTGTGCACGATCAGGAACCGTAATCCCTGCCATTTGCTCTACGCCAAGAACGTAAGGCATGTTTTGCGCACAACCACCTAAGTAGTCAACACGGTCTGTATACGGAATGAATGAGTGCCATGTTTGACGCTCAGCCATTTTTTCCACACCACGGTGGTGATAGCCAATGTCAGGTACACAGTCTTTCACTTCTTCACCGTCCAACTGCAAGATCACACGGAAGGCACCGTGCGCAGATGGATGGTTAGGACCCAAGTTTAGGAACATGAAGTCTTCATCATCGTTCCCACGCTTCATACCCCAATCTTCAGGTACGAAACGAAGATGTTCTTGTTCGTAATCCTGTTTCGCTTGGTTTTGGCGATAAGGCGTGTATTCGGTCGCACGTGCAGAATATTCTTTACGTAATGGATGACCTTCCCAATATGTTGGCAACAAGATACGACGGAGCATTGGATGCCCTTCGAAGTTGATACCAAACATGTCGTAAGCTTCACGTTCGTACCAGTTGGCATTCGGCCAAATATTGGTTGCCGTTGGAATGTTTACATCATTCTCAGCTAATGCAACCTTGATACGAATATCACTGTTACGCTCTAACGATAACAAGTGATAGAACACAGTGAAGTCAGATGCAGGCAGACCATCGCGGTGTGTACGTAAACGCTCATCAACCGCAGACAAGTCAAACAGCATCACGTATGGACGTGACACCGTACGCAAGAACATTAAAACTTCTTGTACACGTGCGCGCTCAACCCAGACTGTTGGAAAGTCTTCAAAAGTCGTTTGCACGTAGAAGTTCTCACCAAATTTGGTTTTGAGCTCTTCTACAATTGCAAATGCAGGGCGGGAATCAACTGGAGTTGATTCTGGCATAGCAATGTCAGTTTCAGCCATTGGCTTGGCTTCCTATTTAATACAAATTCAGTCAATCAAAACGACAATTACACCCAGTCCGGGTGTATCAATATTTCGTCGCAGTGATTATTTAATTTCATCCATTGAGCGTAAGTTTTTCACTGCAATACGCTGTGCGTTCTTACGGTCACGTTCTGGCATCATCTTTGGCTTATACACTGGCTTAAGATCATCACCAATCACGGCCGATAAAGGACGGCGCTCAAGTTGAATCTGGTCTTGCAATAACATCAATGCCTGAATTAAAGCTTCAGGACGTGGTGGGCAACCCGGGATATACACATCGACAGGGATGATTTTATCCACACCTTGTACAACTGAATAAATGTCGTACATACCACCAGAGTTTGCACATGCGCCCATTGAGATTACCCATTTAGGCTCAAGCATTTGCTCGTACAAACGTTGAATTACAGGCGCCATTTTCATGAAGCATGTACCTGCAACAATCATCAAGTCAGCCTGACGTGGTGAAGCACGAATAACCTCGGCACCGAAACGTGACAAGTCATGCACGCCTGTTAAAGTCGTTGCATACTCTACGTAGCAGCAAGATGTACCAAAGTTAAACGGCCAAACTGAGTTTTTACGACCCCAGTTTACTGCTGTATGTGCAACATCCTCTAAACGAGTCATGAACACATTTTTATTCACTTCTTCTTCAAGCGGATCGGTAACGATTTGACGCTCTTGAAGTGGATATTGATCAGCATCCGGATTCGCACGGGTTAATGTATATTTCATCCCGTCTTACTCCTTGTCAGATGATGCAGTCGGTGACTTAGATTTCACACGACCAGATGATTGAGCTGGAATTTGACCTGTAGGGTCCATAACCAACTCTTCAATAGAGTTAAAGCGTGTGATTTCTGCGATATCCATATTTGGCGAACCAATTTTAGGTTTAATTCCCGCCGCTTTACGCTTGTCAGAAGGTGACCAATTCAAACCACCAGAAGACAATTCATAAACCAAACCAGCAAGTAAAACTAAAATAAAGACTGCTGCAGCTGCAAAACCAACCCACCCAGTTTCACGAACAGAAGATGCCCATGCATAAAGGTAAAGTGCTTCGATATCGAACACCACGAAGAAGATCGCAACTAAATAGAATTTCGCAGACAAGCGAATACGTGCACCACCAGCACCTACTACACCTGACTCAAACTGCTCTTGCTTAGCACGACCCCATGATTTACCCCCAAGGAGTAAAGGGACGGTCAGCATAAAGACGCAAAGGAATGTAACGCCGATCACGAAGGCAATAATTGCCCAATCGTATGGAGTAATGGCACTCATGCGGGGATAACTCCTGGCAGGCCTATTTATTAACAAAGAATGTATGTATTGGCCTTCAAATACACCAAACACAAAATTAATCCCGCCAATTGTACCTGATTGAGGAGGCTTCTTGCTAGCTTATCGGTATTCGTCTTTAGGATGATTTTTTAATCATTTCAGCATTTAAATTGGGTTTACTCCCTTAAAATTAGGATTAATCGCTTAATTAGATTAGATTGCATTTTTTTATTAATTATTACATTTATGTGATTTTATCAGAAAATTATGACTGTTCAGTTTCATCAACAAACCCTTCATTTCTCAGCATACACGTTCAAATTGGCGTATTTTTATCAACTGTGTCATTTATTAAATAAATACTCCCCCACCTCAACTTTGTTGTTTCTTTATTCACTTCTTTTGCTTTTGATCTTTTCTTCAAATGAAAAGCCAGCTGTATTGGTTCTATGTAAAAAGACATTTTTTTAGCTTCTTGTGGCTTTTTTGCAATTCTTTGACACGACCTATAAAGAGTGTGATATTTGTAGTTAAAACACAAAAAGCAATCACAACGGAGAGACAATAATGACTTTAGAATTTACGCATAAACCTGATTATTTTCTATCTGCGCAATTGGTGATTCACCATATTAAAAACTACTTAGATAAGCACCCTGATGCTCAAAATGCCATTTTTGATTTACGTGATATCTATGAGTTATTACGTCAAGATTTAGCTTCTGCAACCACCAACCTTAGCGGGATTATGAATATTGTAGATGAATATAAAATTGAGACTCTAAACGGCGACCAAAAACTCATTAGCAATTATTCTATCGATGCTAAAAACAACTCTTTACTCATCGATTTCAATGCAGATGCCCTTGCTGCTCTGAAAAATGGCAAACCCATTATTGAACCTGATGCAACGATTACCGAATAAATAAAAACCTGATGTAAAAAAGCCATTCAAATTGAATGGCTTTTTATATGTACCACTCGCTAAATACAGCTGAGTTAGATTTCTTAGGCTGTTTAGCTTTCATTGGCACTAAGCTCTTTACCATCTAGCTTCGGCTTATTCTTCTTAAAACGTGTCGCAGGCCATGTCATGGTAAAACGCGCCCCACCCAATGTTGGACTTCCATCAATACCAACTGTTCCACCAAACCAATAAGCAATACGGCTAACAATCGATAAACCTAAACCATAGCCCCCTGAAGCACGGGTACGACTATCATCTAAGCGTGCAAAGGCATCAAAAATACGCTTACGATCTTCTTCTGGAATGCCGGGGCCATCATCTTCAACACAGATATAAGCCATACCTTCATCATTCACACCACCACTAATCAGCACTTTATCATCACAATATCGCACTGCATTCCCCACCAAGTTTTGTACAACACGGTGTAAATAGCGACGCTCGGTTTCCACAACCACTCCAATTGGTGGTGCTTGCAATTCCAAGGTTTTCCCAGTCTTTAAGGCTTCAGTTTCAATCAGGACCTGATCTAAAACTTCAAACAAGCTGACATCTTCAAACTCTAAAGATGGCATGCCTTGTTCGAGCTTGGCATAAGTCATGATTTCATCAATTAAGGTATTGAGGGCTTCGATATCTTTGTCGATTTGTTCAACTTGCTGCTGACGGTAGTCATAGTCATCTTCATCCGCCATCATTTCTACACCAAAGCGAATCCGCGCCACAGGTGTTCGCAGCTCATGCGATACCGCGCGCATCAACTCACGCTGTGCTTCAATTAAACGCTCAATATGATCTGACATGGAGTTATAGCTCGATGCTAAAGTACCAAATTCATCGGTACTTTCAACAGGCAGACGTACAGATAAGTCCCCACCCTTCATTTTATTTAAAGCATAATTTACTGCACGCAGCTTACGTTGCATCGGCACCAATAGGCCATAAACACCCAAGCTCAAGACAAATAAGCTCAGTAGCGTAATACCTGCTGCCAACTGGAAAGGCATCCAATTGAATAGCGGTACCGGCCCCATGACCAAAACTTCTGAAGTTGAGCTTGGAATTGGCGATACGATCGAAATGGTCGTGCCGCGCTCAGTCGCACTATCACGATACAAAATAATGCTGTGATCTAAGCGTAATCGGCCGATTTGCTCAGGATCTAAAGGCAAACTCTGAACATTTTGAATTGAAATTGGGTAAGAAAAATGATGCTGGATTTTTTCAAGATATTGTTTTTCTTGACCAGGGTAATAAACCAAATAATCCAGTATAAAGACAGGCAACGCCTTCATTTGGCGTTCTGAAATATTATCGGCTTTAATATACAGCAGATGTGCAGGGTCATCTTTTAAGCCAATAATAATGTAGGCTGCCGTCGTTTGTGCGTCCCAACGCACTACAGCTTTACGCTCTTCTATACGTTTTGTTTCCGCTCGGGTTAAATCAACCTGATTAGCTCTTACATAATAAATAGGCAACTCAAGTAGATCGGATGCATCTGACACCCAATCTGACTTTTGTTGTTCATTTGGCTGACGTGCAATACCTTCACTTATAATGAAAGCCAAACCGTCAGTAAGCGACTCACGATATTCTTGCGCGCGCTGGTAGTTGATGATCTGTACCAGCAAATAGCCAAATGTAGCGACTAAGAAGACTAATATCAGTAGTCCCGCGTAGACGCGCAAAAATATACTGTGTTTAAACACGTAAAAAGTGTCCTACTTTGCCAAACTGAGGGACGGTATTTTACATCAAATCCCGTTGGTTTCTTTTACGAATAGATAACCTTTACTACGTACGGTCTTAATACGTTTCGGGTTTTCAGGATCATCGCCAATTTTTGGACGAATACGTGAAATACGCACATCAATTGAACGATCTTGACCATCGTATTCAATACCACGCAGACGCTCAAAAATATCTTCACGAGAAAGAATGCGACCCGCATTAGATGCCAACAACCATAAAAGGTCATATTCTGCACTGGTAAAGTCAACCAACTCATTATTGAGTGTGACAGAACGACCACCATTATCAATTACAAGATCATCAAATTCGATGCGCTGTGCAACCTCATCTTCTGGTGCTTTGTCTGTACGACGTAATAATGCACGAATACGCGCAAGTAAAACGCGAGGTTGAACAGGTTTTGCAACATAGTCATCTGCACCCATTTCTAGACCCAACACTTGGTCCATGTCTTCGGTACGTGCAGTCAACATTAAAATTGGTTGATGGTAGTGTGGACGAACTTCACGACAAATGGTTAAACCATCTGCACCCGGAAGCATCACGTCGAGTAATACCATATCTGGTTGTTCAGCGATAATACGGCGAATCGCACGATTACCGTCTGGTTCTACCCCAACTTCAAGTCCGTTACGGATTAAGTATTCTTGAGTTAAACGAGCAAGACGCTCATCATCTTCAACAATTAAAATTTTAGGTAACTTTTCTTCTTGGCTCATTGATTGCCCCTTATTTGATTGGGCGTATCCTATTTGAAATCCGATAGATACGCTTAAACATAGTTTGCAATATACACACGTTTACATTGTAAACAAGATGGCATTCACCAAACTGATACATCAATATCGTATTTTGTAATAAATTTTAACCTGCTACATTTTTGCAGCCGTATTTACCAATCATTTCCATGCCCTATTGCTCACAATACCAACAATTATAAATTTGGATACATTTTCATCGAATAAAAACTGACTGATTAATTCACAACTTTTTAGGCTTTCTGAAGTTATCCACAATGTTATCTATAAGCACTCTTTTTCGACTTTGCTATGCTATGCCCTTGTCGGATAAGGCATATATAACAAAGATAAAAAATAGGGATTTTTTGAGATGGATTTCTGCCAGAAAAGTTCAAAGCATTTAGTAAAATGTCAATATTGATATACCCTGAATTTTCCCGTATCTTGTGTTCAATAAATTTTTAAACCACTAGGTCTTGTGTTTAAACCTCAAACACTGTGGCATAAAAATTGCCCAGTTCAAACGGTCCTAACATAAAAATAGATGACAAATGGAGCTATGCTAGCATGAGCGTAACGAATTCAACCCCTGGTCAAATTCAGGTGATTAAACGCACCGGTGACGTTGCACCTTTTGATGCAGAAAAAATCTCTGTGGCGATTGGTAAAGCGTTCTTGGCCGTTGAAGGCCAGCAAAGCGCTGACTCCAGCCGTATTCATGACCGTATCTCTCAATTAACTGAGATGGTATTGAATACCTTTAACCGTCGCTTACCTTCTGGCGGTACCATTCATATTGAAGAAATTCAGGATCAGGTTGAACTTGCGCTTATGCGTACAGGTGAGCAAAAAGTTGCTCGCTCTTACGTGATTTACCGCGAACAACGTGCCGAAGCTCGTAAACAAACTGGTGCTCACCACCACCCTACTTTACAAGTGACAGGTTCAAACGGTCAGCTTAAACCGCTTGATCTTGGCGCACTTGAGGCAAATATTGTTAAAGCAGCTGAAGGTTTAGAAGGCATCGATGTTCGAGCGATTATCGATGAGACTGTAAAAAACCTTTATAACGGCGTAAAAGAGTCAGACATCTCAACGACCATGATGATGGCTACTCGTACACGTATCGAACAAGAACCAAACTATACATATGTGACTGCGCGTTTATTGCGTAATGACCTTGTTGCTACAGGTTTAGAGTTCTTAGGTTTAGATACTGACACGAATGAAGGCGACGCTTTAGAAACTTTCTTGAAGAAAGGTATCGAGCTTGATCTTCTTTCTCCAGAACTACTTAACTTTGACCTTGCAAAATTGGCTGCTGCGATTCAACCAGAACGCTCAAACCAATTTACTTATTTAGGTCTACAAACCTTATTTGACCGTTACTTCATCCACTCAGATGGCGTACGTTTCGAATTACCACAATTATTCTTCATGCGTGTTTCAATGGGTCTTTCATTGAACGAAGAAAATCGTGAAGAACGTGCAATCGAATTCTATAACTTATTGTCTAGCTTCGATTACATGGCGTCTACGCCTACTCTATTTAACTCTGGTACTTTACGTCCACAGTTATCTAGCTGTTACTTAACAACGATTTCAGATGACCTTTACAACATTTATGGCGCAATGCGTGATAACGCAATGTTGTCTAAATGGGCGGGTGGTTTAGGTAATGACTGGACGCCAGTTCGTGCGCTTAACTCGTACATCAAAGGTACGAATGGTAAGTCACAAGGTGTTGTACCGTTCCTTAAAGTTGCCAACGATACTGCTGTTGCAGTAAACCAAGGTGGTAAACGTAAAGGTGCAGTATGTGCATACCTTGAAACTTGGCACTTGGACATCGAAGAATTCCTAGAACTTCGTAAGAACACAGGTGATGACCGTCGTCGTACCCATGACATGAACACAGCGAACTGGGTTCCTGACTTGTTTATGCAACGTGTATTCGAAGATGCTGAATGGACTCTGTTCACACCATCTGAAACACCTGATTTGCATGACCTAACAGGTGCAGAATTTGCTGAACGCTATGCTTACTACGAAGGCATTGCGAAAGAAACCAACATGCTACATAAGAAAGTCCGTGCGAAAGACTTATGGCGCAAAATGTTGTCTATGTTGTTTGAAACTGGTCACCCTTGGATCACATTCAAAGACGTATGTAACTTACGTTCACCACAACAACACGTTGGTGTAGTTCACTCTTCTAACTTGTGTACAGAAATTACGCTGAACACGAACGAAGATGAAATCGCAGTATGTAACTTAGGTTCAATTAACCTTGTACAACACGTGCAAGGCGGTGTGTTAGATCGTGAAAAACTTGCTCGTACAGTAAAAACTGCTGTTCGTATGCTCGACAACGTGATTGACATCAACTACTACGCTGTTCCTCAAGCGCGTAACTCGAACTTGAAACACCGTCCAGTGGGTATGGGTATCATGGGCTTCCAAGATGCTTTATACGAAATGAAATTGGCTTATGGTTCTGATGCTGCGGTTGAGTTCGCTGACGAATCTATGGAAGTGATTTCTTACTACGCAATCCAAACGTCTAGCGACTTGGCACTTGAACGTGGTACTTACGAGACATTTAAAGGTTCACTTTGGGATCAAGGTATCTTGCCAATTGACTCTTTAGATATCGTACAAAAAGCACGTCCTGACCGTATGTTCGAAGTTGACCGTACAACACGTTTGGACTGGGATACTTTACGTACTAAAGTTCAAAAAGACGGTATGCGTAACTCAAACGTGATGGCGATTGCACCGACTGCAACCATTTCGAACATTTGTGGCGTGTCTCAATCAATCGAACCAACTTTCCAAAACTTGTATGTGAAATCTAACCTTTCTGGTGAATTCACAGTGATCAACCCGTACCTAGTACGTGCGTTAAAAGATCGCGGTCTTTGGGATTCTGTAATGGTGAACGACCTGAAACACTTCGAAGGTTCGGTTCAAAAAATTGCACGTATTCCTGAAGAGCTTAAAGCAATCTTCGCGACTGCGTTCGAAGTTGAGCCACGTTGGATTGTTGATGCTGCATCACGTCGTCAAAAATGGATCGACCAAGCTCAGTCTCTTAACCTTTACATCTCTGGTGCAAACGGTAAGAAACTCGACATGACGTACAAAATGGCATGGTTACGTGGTCTTAAGACGACTTATTACCTACGTGCATTGGGTGCGACTTCTGCTGAGAAATCAACCATTAACACTGGCGCATTGAACGCAGTTAAGCCTGCTACTGTTGCAGCACCTGTAACTGCTGTTGCGAAAGAAGAACCTAAAGCTGAAGTTGCTGCTGAAGAAGAAGGTTTTGGTCAAGCAGCTCCAGTGCCAATGGCATGTTCAATTGACAACCCTGATTGTGAGGCTTGTCAATAATGCAAAAAGTTTCTATGGGTGAGCTAATAATATTCATGATTTTACTACTACTAATTGTAGTAGCAATCAAAGGATAAAAATATGCTAGAACATTAGCCTCTGCATTAGAGGCTTTTGTTCAACCCATAGATTTTTGCCAAAATCACAGATCTTAAAGGAAAACTCCATGCCACATATGACGCATAACTATCAGTTAGGGCTTATTGCTTTGGTAGTTTCCTTTATTTTGACTTTTTATGTCCCGATCGCCTATTTCTGGTTCAAGGCATATAAATCGCGTAATCAAAATAAGTAGTTTTATAGACAGAATTACTTCTTTTGATAATGTAGAAATACACAATCAAACCTAGATCAAAGATTATGAAAGATAGAAAGTAATTGGAGATTTAGAAAGGATTTGGGGAAAATGTTGGGGATATTGGCGTATCCCCTCCATAAATCTCAGATAACCGAGAATACGGTTGACTGAAAGCTTTCGTCTAAGAAAGTAACGAAATCTTCGTTCACTTTGGGCTTTGAGTCAACTGTTAATTATCACTTTTAAACTAAACCTATGTTTTTAGGAGTTTTAAAAATGAGTATCAAACTACAGTTAATCATTAACAAAGTTACAGGAGATTTTTATGAGCCAATGGTGCTTAAGCTACGATCTTAAAAACAAACCAAGTTCAAATTATTCAAGAATTTACCAAACTCTTGGACAATATGAACACACTCGATTACAACAGTCGATTTGGTTGCTAAATACAACTAAATCTTCTGATGAAATCATAAATGATTTTAGGCATTGCGTTGATCAAGATGACCGTTTTGCGGTTTTCCCAATTGACCAAAATTTATTAAACATTTTAAAGGAGTAAATACCCCGACCATTTATTGTTCACAATAAATGGTTTTGAAATAGAGAGAGGTTTATAATCTCTTCTCTATTTCAGTGGGGTTCATTGCTTTTTAAATAAAGTGAGGAGAATCCCATGTCTATCCTAAGTTGGGACGATTTCGAAGATGATGAACCGAAACAAGCTGCACAAGCTCACCAGCCTGCGCCCGTCGAACCGCAAAAAACGACTGATTCGCAAGTGGTATCTAATGCACAGCACTCATCGCCGAATTTGGCAGCTGCACAACCCGCTCGAACCAGTACAAATCGACCAACAGATCCAACCGATCCGTTGGCAAGAGCATCTAACGCTCTAGAAAATCTAGACGTTGCACCTGGCTTAGAAGAGCTAGAAATGGGTGCTCAGCGTGTTCAAGTTGACGATAAAGCGATGATCAACTGCCGCGCTGACTTAAACCAACTTGTACCGTTCAAATACGAATGGGCTTGGCAAAAATATCTAGACGGTTGTGCAAACCACTGGATGCCGCAAGAAGTGAACATGAACCATGACATCGCACTTTGGAAGTCTGAAAATGGCTTAACCGAAGATGAGCGTACCATTGTTATGCGTTCTTTAGGTTTCTTCTCGACTGCGGATTCATTGGTTGCAAACAACTTGGTTCTTGCAATCTACCGTCACATCACCAACCCTGAATGCCGTCAGTACATCTTACGTCAATCATTTGAAGAAGCGATTCACACGCACGCTTACCAATACTGTATCGAATCTTTAGGTATGGACGAAGGCGAAGTCTTCAACATGTACCGTGAAATTCCTTCAGTGGCTCGTAAAGCAGCTTGGGGTCTGAAATATACACAATCTTTAAGTGATCCTACGTTCAAAACAGGTACACCTGAAAACGACCAAATCTTGCTTCGCAACTTGATCGCGTTCTACTGCGTACTTGAAGGTATCTTCTTCTACTGTGGTTTCAGCCAAATCTTGTCTATGGGTCGTCGTAACAAGATGAATGGTGTTGCTGAGCAATTCCAATACATCTTACGTGATGAATCTATGCACTTGAACTTTGGTATCGACATGATCAACCAAATCAAGATCGAAAACCCTCACCTATGGACTGCTGAGTTCCAAGAAGAAATCATTCAAATGATTCTTGAAGGTACTATGCTTGAAATCGAATATGCTCGTGACACTATGCCACGCGGTGTATTGGGTATGAATGCAGGCATGATGGAAGAATACTTGAAGTTCATCTGTAACCGTCGTTTGAGCCAATTAGGTTTACCTGAACAATTTGCTGGTGTGAATAACCCATTCCAGTGGATGTCAGAAATGATGGACTTACGTAAAGAGAAGAACTTCTTTGAAACTCGCGTAACGGATTACCAAACTGGTGGTGCGTTAAGCTGGTAATAAATTTTTCAGCGAAATATCAAAAGCGGAACCAAGTGTTCCGCTTTTTTTATGAAGAATTTCATTCACCCAAGCAAATCTATGCATTTAATTTAATTCATATTCTGCTAATATAAAACGGTATAAAAATACATCAATTAATAAAAATCACATAATAAAAGAGGACAGAATGAAAGGTCAGATTTTAGATTATTCAGTACAAACCAATTCAGGCATCATCACTGGAGATGATCAAAACCGTTATGAGTTTACAGGTGCAGAATGGCGTGGCCAAAACTCACCTAAACGCGGCGATCATGTAGATTTCGATATCAGTCCAGAAGGTCAAGCTGTTCAAGTATTCAATGCTCTTGGCAGCAGTAATCCTATTCAACAAATTTCAAAGCAACTCGATAAAATTTCAAACCAAGACCAAGCTGAATCAAAATTCAACATGATTGATTGGTTTGTCAAATGTCTAAAAAATTATGCCAACTTTACTGGACGTGCACGCCGTAAAGAATATTGGTTTTTTGTATTGGTCTATCTTATCGCAATGATTATTACTCTGATTGTCGATTCAGTGCTTAGAACCAAAGGAATATTCACAGGTATTTTCATCTTAGCAATGGTTATTCCGTCCCTTTCCGTTGCAGTACGTCGTTTACATGATATTAATAAATCTGGTTGGTATTGGTTAATACAAATGATTCCACTCGTTGGGCCAATTCTGGTTCTAATTTGGCTTGCAACGGAAACTAAACCTGAAGTAAACCAATGGGGACAACCTGCAAAATAAATAAAAAATCGTGGCTACTATCTATGTAGTCGCCCTATCAATAGCACATCAACTCAGGAAAAATATGAAAGGACAAATACTAGATTTTTCGATTCAAGCTAATACTGGGGTGATTAGTGCTGAAGATGGAAAACACTATCAATTTGCTGGTCATGAATGGCGCGGTCAAAGACCACCTACACGTGGAGAACAGGTTGATTTTGCCTTGGATGAAAGTGGGCAAGCGATTCAAGTCTACATTGCATTACACCAACAAAGTTTTTCCACGAATACGCGAACAAACTACAGTGAAGAAGAGGAAAACTATGACTTTTTCGCGTGGTCATTCAAACCACTGAAAAAGTTTGCTGAATTTGAAGGACGTGCTCGACGTAAAGAGTTCTGGTTCTTTTGGCTATTTTGTATATTGGTCACTATACTTGCCTCTGTTTGCGATTTCATTATTGGCAGTGAACCTTGGCTAGAAAATATTACCAATATCGTTTTACTTATTCCTAGCTTAGCTGTTGGCGCACGTCGACTACATGACACGGGACGTTCGGGTTGGTGGCAACTTTTAATGCTCACAATCATCGGAATCATTCCACTGATTATATGGTGGGCTACAGACACCAAAGCCGAGAACAACCAATGGGGTCAACCCGCTAGAGATCTGCAACAATAAAATAAGGCGCACAATGCGCCTTATCTTTTAACACAAAAATTTAGCCATATTTACGTGCAAAATCTTCATCTGAAGTGCATAGATAAATAATAAATTCAATAAAAGCAACAATGGATGGAATAAAGGTCCAACAGAATAGCAGATACACAATCCCCCATCCAATACGACCCAAATAGAATTTATGTATACCAAATCCACCAAGGAAGAATGCTAAGAGTGCAGCAACAATACGACTCTTTTGACCGTATTGCGTGCCTAAAGCATTCGGCACAGCGACTAAGTAAATATCGGTTGCGTAACCCAATCCACTTGTCTCAAAATCAACAAATTGTCCACGAGCAGGAACAGTTTGTCCTTTCCAATCGCTTCCAGAAAATTGATAACGATTCTGATCATCTCCACTGATGATGCCTGTATTATTTTGAACAGAAAAATCGAGTATTTGCCCTTTCATATAATCCTCTATGTTTTATCTTTATTTGATGATTCTTGGACGTTATTTTCATCAGCAATATAACGAATTATTGATGAATATCATATCATTAACTTATCTTGCCAAATAGCATTTTGTAAACATCAATCTCAATGCATATACCACTGCCATCGCAAATATTGCATAACCCGCAGGAGTAATAAACAACGGAATACACAAAACAATCACCACGGCTAAAGGATATAAAAGTTTTCTAAAGCCACTTTGATGATGCAATTCATGGAGTAAATATAAACTTGTCGTATAAATCACAAGGCTGATCGCCACAAAGTAGCTTTCTTTTTCAGAACTAATCAGTACCTCATGCGAAACCATATTGACTGCGGCAGCTAAACTAGCACCAATCGCCGCAATACTAATAAAGACAAAGAAATGTCCATAACCCCAAGTAAATGCCATTTTGCGGCTATTTAAACGCTCTGCAATACTGGTATCAAAATAAGACCACCACATGGTGAACATCATCATCAGGCCGCCCACCATCAGAAAAATCAGTTCAGTACTAAAACGCTGATTTGTTAATGCATCGGTTATGGCAATCGAGCATCCGACAATAGATTCGCCTAAAACGATAATGGTAAGCAGTGAATATCGCTCTGCTATATGATGCGCATGCCACGGTGTACGGCTTGCAGCCTCAGCAAAAATGGGAACAGACAGTTCAGCAATTGCGAGCAAAATGAAAAGATAAACTGTGAAATGCAGCGGTGAAAAATGAAAGAACAGCCACCCCACTTGTACCAGTATGATGCCAAACGCATAGCGTAATGCAGTTTTCCGACGGGACAGATCGTGCTTAGCAACACGTAACCACTGCGTAACTAAGCCCAGACGCATAATGGCATAACCAATCACAATTACGTCAAAATCCTGCTTTTGAAAAGCGCTTGGAATACCAGCAGCAATGACCAAAGAGCCAATAATCTGAACAAAAGTTAAGATTCGATAGAGCGCATCATCATTATCATATGCCGAGGCAAACCAACTAAAGTTCATCCACGCCTACCACAAAGCAAAAAACACCATGCCATACAGCGTTAAACCCTGAGCCAAATGATTTTCAACAATGGCATGATGCAGTTGCTGCCCTGCTGTTGCGATCGCAACGACAAAGATCAAGTCAAAAAGCAATTCTAAAGAGGTCGCGACACGATGATGCTCATATGGATCACGTGGGTGCAATGGTTTGAGCCACTGACTAGGGAATAAAAATGATTTGGACATAGCATTCAGCTTTATTATTTTCTGTCTGAATTTTTTCAAAACCCTGAAACAGTTACAAGGTCGATTACATAAATCAGATGAGAAACAGTTTTCTAGAAAAGGGATAATGGCTTTAAAAACACACTTAAGATTTAGATATTTCAATTGTAGAAGTTAAAAATTCAAAGTGACAAAACTGCGAAAGACGTTTTAAGACAAAAACTCGATAGATCGATGTTTTTTTATCTCAGCTATATTTTTCTCTAAATTTTAATGACATACTGCTAGCAATTAAAAAAATAATGAAATCTCAAAGTGATGTTAAAAGAAAAATTAGCGTCTTTTCCTGACGCAGTTTGGGTACAGATCCATTATGATCAAATGCAAGTTTTAACGCGCGATCATCAAATTGTAGCTGAACAAAACTGCCCTCTGGCGTTTATAGAACGCGGAAGTTTTGTCCGAAACTATCATGTTGCAGAACAGTGCTTCAACCAACTCATACAACAGATCCACTTCAAGTGGTATGAGTTTGGACAGCCGGTTATTTTTATTCAGTTAAAAGAACGCTTAAGTGAAGAAGTCAGCGCACTCGAGCTACAAGCCATTCAAGAAATGGCTCTAAGCGCAAATGCACATTTTGTATTTGTCTACGATAAACATGGCATCGCACTCGAAGCAGAAACCATCAAAAATGATGAGTCACCTTTGCTCAAATGGTTTTTCTGTGGGCTGATCTTGCTCATTTTGCTGATTATCTTCAAATAATCAGCATCATTCGCTAGGTTAGGTGCAACTACGACACTTTCTGTTGCTGCAATTGCTCAATACTCGAAATCAAATCGTTAAAACGATCAATCACCAAAGCCGGTGCCGCCGTTTGAATTTCTTCTGCACTACCATAACCATAGCTCACCGCAATACTCGGCACTGCATTACGGCGTGCGCCTAAAATATCGTACTCACGGTCTCCCACCATCACACATTCTTTTGCATCTAACTGTTCTTGTTGCAAAATGTATTCAATTAAATCGCCTTTGTTGGTGCGCTCGCCATTTAGTTCACTGCCATAGATCACAGTAAAATATTGTGCCAAATCAAAATGTTCTAAAATTTGTCGGGCATAGACCGTCGGCTTTGCTGTAGCGACATACAAGCGAAAGCCTTGCTGTTGTAGATTTGCTAGAGTTTCGGCAACGGCAGGATAGACTTTATTTTCAAATAAGCCGGTCACTGCAAAGCGCTCGCGATAGCCTAGTAAAGCCTGATCTGCAAGTACATTATGCACATCAACATTGAGGATTTTGGCCAAAGAGGCTTTCAAAGGTGGCCCAATGATCCAATCGATATTAGTCTCATCCGAAATGGGATGTCCAATTTTCGCCAGTCCATAGCGTGCTGAAGTGGTAATGCCAACTTTTGGATCTGTTAATGTTCCATCGAGATCGATCAATATATTCTTAATCACAGCTTTTACCTTATCCATTCACTTCTGCAAAAATACTATCGAGTGTTCGCTCAAAGTTGCCTATACTATCGCAAATTTTGTGTAATAAGGACATCATTGTGCGCCCTACTGTACTGTGCTTTTCAGGTCTTGACCCTTCAGGTGGTGCAGGACTGCAAGCGGACATTGAAGCCATTGGTCAAAGTGGCGCACATGCTGCCATTGCGTGTACAGCATTAACCGTTCAAAACTCACAACAAGTGTATTCGTTTGAAGCAACCTCTCGTGAGTTATTGCTGGCTCAAGCACATGCCGTCGTCGGTGACCTCCCTATTCGCTGTGTAAAATCAGGAATGTTAGGAACGACTGAAAATATCGCGGCTCTCGCTGAGTTTTTACGTGAACATCCCGAATATCATTATGTTCTCGACCCCGTTTTAGTTGCCAATAGTGGTGGCTCTTTGGGCGATCAAGCAACTTTGGTCAAAGCCTTTGCAGAACTAATTCCACTTGCCACTGTGCTTACACCCAATACCGTAGAATTACGTGCGCTCACAGGTGAAGAGGATATTTCTAAAGCAACTGCGCAACTTTTTGCGATGGGTGCTCAAGCGGTATTAGTAAAAGGTGGGCATGAAAATACGCCTGACTATATTCAAAACTCGTTATATGTTCAGGGTGAATTAGTCTCTGAAACCCGTTGTCCACGACTGGATGGGGAATATCATGGTTCGGGCTGTTCATTGGCGAGTTTTATTGCAGGGCGTTTAGCCTTAGGTGATGAGCTCAAAACGGCTGTTCATCATGCCGAAACATGGTTATTTGGTGTGTTGAAAATCGCTGAATCACCGGTTGTCGGTGGACAAAAAATACCAAAACGTTTTTAAAGTACTCGGTTATTTATTTAAACCCCATAGAATAAAACGCTATATCATTTAAAGCCCTGAATATCAGGGCTTTTTCAAATTAAGAGTCGAGTTGAACGCGATAGACCAAGGTTGGAATTTCCCATGCACCACCAGCAAATCCTTTGCACTGTGTGGTTTTTGCCATATAGGTTTGGATAAAACGCTGACCATTCCATGACCACTCCCCCGTACTATGACAGTCGCCAATGCCTCGTCCACGTTGATTGGAGAAAATCTGCCCTTCGCTAAAACCACTTCCGGAAAAGGTCACGGATTGTTTGATTTGCTTTAAATTTCGATCCATCAGCCAATAGCCATTACCACTATTATATGCCCCACGCCAACATGGCACTTCGACCAAGGCATTTTTCCCATTGATTGGAAACACCACGACCCGATCATCCTCTAAGAAATTTGCATCAAAGAGTTGAGGACAATCTTCTACTTTCGTTTTCTTCTTTATCAATCCAAACAATTGTTTGGCTGTGGGCGCATTGACGGCATACCGTGTTTGTAAGCCCTTACTGTAATTTTGAATATTCACTTTCGGAATACTTTTCGGTTTGAGTACATTGGCCGAACTACTATTGGCTTTACGCAATAATGCCGAATTTGTCCCTATGCGCTTTTGAAAATCATCCATACGGAGTAAAACTGCACTAGCGCCCTGCACGGACAATATCCATGTTTTGTTGTTGCCTTTCCACACAATTGGTTGGTTGGCTTGTAAGGCTTGAATCAGTTTTTGAGTTTGAGCTGCACTTAACTGACCTTCCGCAGTTTTGGCATCAAGCTGCACAGTTCCCTGATTTTTACCTAAAATGTAAAGTTGAAGTGGTTGATTTGCCGCATTGAAGGTTTCAGGATCGAGTTTCACTCGTGCGCTGACTTGCGCTTGAGCTCCCGCAGCACGTTGTAATAACACAGAAATAGCTGGCTGATTGCCCTCCGCTTGATAACCTGCAACGCGACACGTCCCTGTATTATCACAAGCGATTTCCCAATCCTTATGTGAAAAATAGTTTCCTTGAATTTGAGCAAAGCTCACACTACAACCCAATGCAGCAACGTAGCCTAATAGAAGTTGCCAGATGACATTATTTTTGTTCATGTCTTTGGCTCAAAATAATTATATTAGAACCATCTTAAAATGCTTTTCACTGAAACTCCAGCCTAAAAAGATCTGCTGCATCATTTGAAATTATAAAGACGAATCATTCAGTTGCTGTATCTCCTCACATTTTTTGCGCTTCACATTTTCATCACTGAGCGTATTCATCAAATCTGCAGCAAGGCCTTTTAACAGACTCATATCATCATCGGTCATTTGATTCGGCTGCCGATCTAAAACACAAAAACTTCCCAACGCCACCCCATTACAGTCTCTAAGTACAACGCCTGCATAAAAGCGAATGCGGTTATGCATCACTTCAGGTAAATGCGCAAAGCGTGGGTCACGTTGTAGGTCTTCAATAATCAAACGTTCACTTTGATACACCAAATGACTGCAGATCGAATCTTGCTTCGACTGACGTATCTGCATCGGTTGCTCGGTAGCCTCAGCCAAAGGGCTACCTGGGGTATAGACCCAGTCTTGCTTGACCCAAGAAATTTGTGCATATTTCACATCGAAGGCTTGTCTGGCTTCTTCAATATATTGTTCATAGATCGGTAAATTCCGCTCATCCAAAACATTCAGTTCTTCTAATGCTTTTAAGCGCTGCGCTTCAACGCTAGGATCAGGCTCATCCAACCAAGATTCACCCTGCTTCAATTGAAAAGCTTCAATGGTTAATAACAAGTCATTCATATTATTGACCACTGCATCGACGGTGAAATTTTCTTTGATCGCATCTAATTGGGATATCTCATCACAGCTCCACAGTGCAAAAATCAGTTTTATATCTGGAAACTGTGCCTTAAAAACTTGGCTTAAAAGGCGAATTTGAGCTTCTGGTGCTATATGGAAAATCGAAATACATACGATCTGAATATCCTCTTGGATATCATCTATACTTTGATGCTGATTTTGTATCAATACGTCGCTAAAAGCCTGAGCCGGAATACCGCTTAAGCTTAGGCTATGCGCCAACATAGCCGATACTTGAACATCAATTTCCCAACGTGCCCCGATACATAACACCGCTGCTTTCTGATCCTGCTGTGCAACTGGATATGCCCGTTGAAAACTATGATTAAACAGTTTTAATCCCTGATGTAAACGTAGTCGATGCTCTGCACTAGCCTCGGTGTTGTGGCCTCTCGAAAAAATCCGTATGGCTGGAATCGCGACTTTGGCATAAAACGCATTAACCCGACGTGCCTTGATTTCATCCGTCGCATCCTTCGGTAACTTTTCAGCAATAAAATTTTGTGCGACATCCACGGCATCTTGCACATCATCAGCGACCAATCGCTGATAAAAGCGCTCATGCGGTGCCAATGCAGGTGTACTACCGATCAGGGTTTTAATAAAACCTAAGGATGGTACATAGCTCGAAAGCACCAATAAACATGCGGTTAAAGGCGTCGATAAAATTAAACCAATCGGCCCCCACACAGCCGTCCAAAACATGGCGGCAATAATAATGGCTAAGGTTGAAAGTCCGGTACTTTCCCCATATAACCAAGGCTCAATAATATTATTACTGACCAATTCCAAGAGCAAAATTAAACCCACTGTCCATAGCACCATATTCCATGTGGGATCTACCGCAAAAGCCAATGCAATGGGGAAAATCGCAGAAATCATTGGGCCGACATAGGGAACAAAGCGCATCACTATCGCCACCATTCCCCACATAATTGCTGCCGGCACCCCAATAAACCAAAGTCCCAAGGCCATCGGAATACCGTAGGTCACATTGACCATCAGCTGCATACGTAAATATTTACCGATACGATTGGCGGCTTCATCTAGTGCGTCTGTTCCGATATTTAAATTGCCGCCCAGCAGCTTAAGGAAACGGTCATGCAAATCTTTCCGATTGACCAAAATCAGAATCACAAATAAAAATACAATACCTGCGGTTGCCAAAGGATTGAGCACCCGCTCACTCCAAGCCATGACCGCTTCAGCCGTGGTTTGTTGTTGTCCCACCACTTCCACTTGCTGCACTTTAGGATTTTTCTCTTCAGGCACCACATCATCTATCGAGTTTTCAACGGTATCTATGGTGGTTTTTGCACCATCCCAAACACTCGGGCCGCGTGCAAATTGACGAATAGAATCCATTTTCTTTTGAATCGTACCGTGATATTGCGGTAACTCTTGGCTTAATTGCCCCAGTTGATAACCTAAATAAGAGGCCGCACCGGATAAAATCGCCAAAGCCAAACCGACCACAATAAAAATCGATGGCATCTGTGGTAGTCCCCAACCACGGAGTTTCATCACCAAAGGATCAACTAAAAAAGCCAATAAAATTGCGAGTGCCAATGGAATAAAAATATCTTTGCCAAGATATAAGGCGGCAATCAGCAAACTAC
Source organism: Acinetobacter sp. YH12219 (assembly GCF_013417875.1). Taxonomy (NCBI): domain Bacteria; kingdom Pseudomonadati; phylum Pseudomonadota; class Gammaproteobacteria; order Moraxellales; family Moraxellaceae; genus Acinetobacter; species Acinetobacter sp. YH12219. Next base: position 90,324 of record NZ_VPDC01000010.1, on the reverse strand, counting down.
CGATGATAAATCCTGCCGTGATTCGAATCACTTTATGTAAATCTGCAGGGGGCATTTGCTTCGATGCGTTCAGATCTTGCAAGCCTTGCTTTTGACCTGATGGTGATGATTCAAAATCTTGCGCTAATTTATTATTTTTATGATCCATTTTCTTATCCTGAACGATGGTCATTATTTTTTAATTTAGGCTTAAGTTTTAGGGCTGCATACGCATTTCATGTAATGATTTGCAAAGAAAAAAACAGAGCTTTATAGCTCTGTTTTCATACTGTGTTTTCAGATGAATTAAAAGGTAATCACTTTACTTTGATGAGTCACAATATCCACGGGAACAGAAATATGTTGATGAACGATCTTCCATTGAGACTGCGTTTTTTTCATCCCAATGGTGTTACGACACCACGAGATCCCTGGCGTTGGTATTCCACTCTTATCATCAATTTTGGAATAACAGTGCAGAAAGGCAATATCAGGATCTGCATGGATGACCAATTCCCGCCTAAATACCTTTAAGCCTTCACGAAAATACTCCCGATAAAATTCCCACATTTTTTGATATGCCATTAAGCCACGCATTTCACAACTGGCATCAAAAAAGTACACATCTGCTGCGCAGGATTCAGCAATATTTTCAATTTTCAATTGGCAGATGACCTCATCCCAATTGGCTAAAAATTGCAGAATTTCGTCAGCGGCCTGTTGGTCACCAACTATTTTGATTTTATCTTGCATCTCTGGCACCTATTTATTTTATTTTTTATGAAGCATTGTTCTGGGCGGCGTTTGGAAGTTGAATTTTAACGATCTTCCAGCTCCAACCGCGGCGTTGCATACTAAATACGGTATATTTTTCTTCGCTTAGGCCTTGGAGCGGCACATACAGATCAAATCGATTCCAAGCGCTATAGCTGGCTTTGGGTTCAAGTGGCTGGCTTTGCTTTAAAGCAACAGCGGTTGCAGTTTCGTCATTTTTGGATAGTGTTGACGCATAAGGTTGTTCTGCGACCTTATTTTCAGCATGCGTGAATAGTTCAATCCCTGGGCTAATCATGCTCGGATTGGTTAATTGGGTTATTTCTGGTAGTTGGATCGACTCTTTTAATGCTTTGCCTTGTAAAAGCAGCATGATACTGGTTGGATTGACCAGACTGTCGACTAGCGTTGCACTGAGGACTGTGCTGAGCTGCCCACCCCAAGACTGGGCAAATTCGGGTAAATGCTGTAGCCCAGTTTTCTGTTGTATGAGGTCTTCAACTTGTGGTTTTAGACTCGATTTGACTGCCGCAAAATCGATATATTGAGCAATTTTTTCAGGTTGATTGTGCTCATAGGCTTGACGTATTTGATACAACACCCAATACGGAGACGCAATCATCCAACCCATGACGATGATCAAAATCGTAATGAGCCCATAATACAAAATATGATTCTGCTTATTCATCGTTCACCACTCTAGCCAGTGAAGTTGTGGTACTTCCTTGTACCGTCAAATAAGCCTGATCTAGGTTGAGCGTCTAACCCAACAGCGCTTATCTGAGAACCATATTGCTTTTGATCTTGTGATTTTGACCAGTTTTCAGGTTTTGTTCATCCTGCTAAGACTGTCTCGATCAGGTTGTTTCAAATTTAAGCAGTTAGATCTTTAATTTGGGTACTTGCACCATTGGTTTTAACTGATTCAATGCCTTTATCTCGCGATTGCTCACTGGCATAAAATTGGCTGGTCCCAATAATTTGATGGTTTGCCGCTTTCAAATTGAAATATGGTTTGCCATTTTTGGCCGTCAGTCGTTCAAAACGGCTGTCATCTGCACTATTCTTTTGTACAGATTCAATCCCGTTTTGTGCTGATGCTTTCGCTTTATATAATTCACTCGTTAAAATGATTTCACCGTTCCCTGCTTTTAATACAAAACGAAACTGCTGATCATTAGAATGACTGATCTCGTACCATCCCGACATATGTTACCCCTTCATTTTCATTGTTTTATCTATTATTCGATCAGGATTTGTTGTTGGAAATTCAACCTGATCTACAGAATATAAATGAACTCGGTCACATTTTTCAATGTCTTTTTTGATCAGAGTAAAGGCTTAAAATTTAATCACTAAGAAAATGATTTTCAATAAATAATTCCAATAAAAAATAATCCGACCGAAGTCGGATTTCATCATTCTTTCATCATGCTGTATTTGTGAATAGATATGCTTTACTCAACGCATTGAAAAAAGGCCTTAAGGACTGAGGATCTGCTTTGAATACGTCGCTTTATTCATTTCTAATATTTCCACACAAAGTTGCACTTCTATTGCTGAAGCTGTGACATGTTGTTTCAACACGTCCAATAACAACAATGAAATTTGCTTTTGAACTTCAACCGTTCGACCCGTCAATAATGAAACTTTGGCATGCATATACGCATGTTGAGCGTGTTCATCAAAACCCACAACAAAATCTTGTTGAGCGACAGCACGGCTCTTAATATCATTGATGGCACTTACATGACCCGATTCAAATAAGGCAGCGTTCAGCGCTTTAAGTAAAGGACGAGCCTCAAGCTCAAGGTTATTGGAATATTCCAAATGAATATGCGGCATAGTAAAGACATTTCAAACCTGTAATGCGTCTATTATGCAGGCTGAAAAATAAAATCTATAGCGGATTAGTTATCTATTTCATCTTTAAGTAGACATCCTAAGCCAAGTGTGGCCTTCGCTTAGGATGATTGAAAGTTGCTTTGGAGCGAACAAAAACGAAACTTAAACTTTTTTCACGTATTCAGATTTGAGCTTCATTGCCCCGATACCATCAATTTTACAATCAATGTCATGACCATCTGTTGCATCGACTAAAAGACGGATATTTTTAACTTTGGTGCCAACTTTCACCACTGAAGATGAACCTTTAATTTTAAGATCTTTCACCACAGTAACCGTGTCACCATCGGCCAATACATTGCCATTGGCATCTTTAATCAGCACCTGTTCATCTGCAGCGCTTTCGCCTTCACGCCATTCGTGTGAGCATTCAGGACAAATCAGTAAGTCACCATCATTATAGGTATATTCAGAATTACATTGGGGACAATTGGGTAAAGACATAAAAGACCTCAAAAAAGATGGATGTAAAAATCCATAAAAACTTAATATAACATTTTTATGTATTTCATAAACTTAAAAACCATAAATATCTTATGGTTTAGTGAAGTTATGACGATGTAAATAACACAACGCCACAGCACTTAGCGGTTTAAATTTTAGATCTCTAATGAGGTATTTAATATCAACGCTTTTAAAATATGCGCATGATTTTTATCCATATGTTTGGCCGCTGTGAGTAAGGTCAGTGGCTCCTCTTTTTCCCATGCGCGCAGTTGTTCTAACTCGGCTTGATTGGGTTGTATTTCTTGCAAATAGCGCTGTTTAAATTCGTCCCAACGAGAAGCCATTGCCTCGTCTTGATGATACCAACGACGTAAATCTGTCGATGGCGTCAATGCCTTCGGCCACAAATCTAGCTCTGCGCTCACTTTACTGATACCACGCGGCCACAAGCGATCGACTAATATGCGTTTACCGTCGTCTGGGCTTATCTCATCATAAATACGTTTAATGTGTACAGTCATTAAGCCCTCCTTCGCCTATTTATAGTTTTCGATCATTCTTCAAATTATTCATCGGGGATCGCTGGATTCACTAAAAAAGCCAGTAACTGTAAAGATTCCTGCCAACCCAAATAACAGGCATCAGGTGGAATAACGCTCGGCAACCCTGCCTGTACAATCGTCACTTCGGTTCCTACTGATAACCGCTTTAAACTCAACAGTGACCTCGATTTCACCAGCTAACTCTGGCATATCAAATTGGTCTGTATAACGCAGTATATGATTCGGCACGACTTCATGATAATCGCCATGAAAAGCGTGTGTGGTTCCTGTTGAAAAATTTTGAAACGACATGCGGTACGAGCCACCTACACGCACATCCGAATGTTCCACATGGGCCGTAAATCCATGCGGTGCCATCCATTTCACCAAAGCATCTGGCTCCACAAAGGCACGATAAACGCGCTCTACAGGCGCACTAAAAACACGATGTAATCGAACAGTATTGCTCATGATGATGTCCTTGTGTCATTGTTTTCACTGAATCATCCACATGCATTCACCCTCGCTTTATCGTCCATTTTTATCACACTGAAACGTTCTAAATGAGACAGCTTTGAGTCGTGCGAGAAAGGTCATTGCTGTTCAATACTATAGCGAATCCTACAGATTGATCCCATCACTTTAACGCAATGCCGTGTTATGTTTTGTGAGCTGCTTTCATATTGATTTTGATTAAAAATATTGAAAAATCAAAATTTTACACAATTTTTATAAAATTTAAATAATAAAAAACCCAGTTAAATCACTGGGTTCTTATTGCTAAAGACGCAATAGTGAGACTTAGCTCAATTGTGCTTCATCTTCATCCAGATCATCATCTTCATAGATATAAGCCATACAACCCCAACCGTCATATTCGCCCGAATGTTGTTCCGCAATTTTAATAAACCACTGCTCTAAATCAACGATATCTTCATAATCAGGTTCCATATAAACATAGACCGTGATAATCCATTCCACGCGATCTGATTCTTCATCTTGGAACAATGAAATTTTTTGCTCTTCTTTCAATAAATACAATGCACACTGTTCAGCCTGCGCTTCGTTCGAAAAGGCAATTGAATATTCGATTTCGTGCGGCACAGATAAATCATCACCATCTTGCTGCATCTGCCACAGCACATTGCCATTATCATCATCTGGAAATTGTTTAAAATCACGAGTCATTGTGCGTTTCCTTATCGTTTATGAATTTTATTCTGTTGACTTAGATTAACGGATAATTGTTGCAATTTGCATTAGCTAAATCTCTTTAATCAGAAATAGACCGCCGAAGTGATCTTTCTGATAACAATTCAAATTAAACCACAACATCCATGTGGGCCTGAGTTTCTTTAAGATGTAAAACCAAAGCTGCCATTTTCAATTCTTCTAAGCGTAATTGTAGATAACTGTCGAGTACCCGTGCCTGACTAAAATGTACACCATGCGCATTGAGCAAGGTGAAATCATCCGCCAAAGCCTGCAATAGCTCACCTAAGTTTTTGGTATTTAATTGGGCTAAATACAAATCAGCACGACTATTAAACACCAATGTAAATAATTGCATCGCAGCCAAACGACGTTCTTCATCAACATAATTACATTTTGCAGTCGATTGCTGCTCCATTGCATCAATCATTTTGCAACGTACCGCAGTCAAATTTTGCTTTGCCGCAGATTCATTCATGCCATCCATCAGCTGATCTAAAATACTCTGTAAAGGTAAAAAGAATGCTGACTGATAGCCCCGTATTTTGTTGTCCAAAGCACGGTTGATGTTTTCCAAATGCTGCTGATCCAGCGCTTGGCTATATAAACCTTTTAACTCGGCACGGGCTTGTTCCTGTATTTGTGATTTGGCTCTTTCTTGATATTTGCTCAAATACTGACGCACTTGTTCGATCTGTGCGCGAATATCATTCAACATGATATCGGCATTGGCTTTGGTGACTTCCACCAAACCATCTGCCTGTAAAGTTCGATACTCAACATATTGTTCAATATCCACAATATGTTGATATTTCGCTACTTTATCGACTTGGATTTTTAAGCCACTGTTTTGAATGCGTAATTGACTGATTTCATAATTCAGTTCATCTTGTTGCGACTCTGTTTCAGCCAGTTTTAACCGTGCACGATCGAAGTTTTCCTGCAGTGAACGTAGGGTTTTATCATTTTTCAATTTGCGGTTATAAACAAAAAGGAGAGCCACAATTAATAGGATGATAAGGACGATTAAAGCAATATTGATCATTTGCCAATCCTCAAAATAAGCTTCAATAATTTAAGTTTATTCCCCAAAACAAACCTAAGTTACAAAAGTTAAAATCAATAATTCATTTCATATTAGCAGAATAAATGCAAAAAAATGTATTTATCTGACCAAATACACACTTGCACACAATTTAACTAAAATACTGTTTTAAATAAATTTAATAAAATATTTTTCATATTAAAAAATAATCAATCAATATTCATTAGAAAATATAATAAAACTTTAGAAATGGTATTTATTTACTAAAAGATACAAATGAATTTAATATCAATCTTTCTAAATTTTTCACACACTTTATAGAGATATTTAAATTATTTATATATCCCCAGAATTTGGGATATGGCGTATATCATGTTTCATTTTTAAGCAGAAAAACTAATTTAAAGCTGTAGATATTCTGCGCTTTTTACATACCCTAAAAGTTTCAATGCAACACAGCAGGTTTTATGAACAATGAGCATTCACATGAATATGCTTTAAAATTCTGCCGCGCAATGAATATTAACAGCTTGTTGGGTTAAGGGCTGGGTAAATGCCAGATCGCAAGCATGTAAAGCCATCCGTCCGAGTGAGCTCTGTTTGGCATTCGGATGATACAGTTGATCCCCAGTAATTGGGTGCCCAATATGCATCATGTGTACACGTAGCTGATGTGAACGCCCTGTCACTGGTGTTAATAATACTCGGCTAATGTCTTTGCTTGCGTCATAGCTAATGGCTTGATACAAGGTTTTTGAAGGTTTGCCCAATTCAAAATGCACCATCTGTCGTGGGCGATTTTCCCAGTCCGTAATGAGGGGCACTTCAACACTACCCTCACCTTCGAGTTTGCCTTGAACCAAAGCCACATATTGCTTTTGAACCGTCCTCGCTTGGAACATTTTACTCACCGCCACTTCTGCATCGCGGTGTTTCGCAAACATCAAAATGCCTGATGTTGCCATGTCTAAACGATGGGTAATTTTTGCAGCAGGATACTGCTCCAAAACACGAAGATAGGCACTGTCATGATGCTCAGGCAAACGTCCCGGAACCGACAACAATTCCGCTGGTTTTTCGATGACAACCAAGTCTGCATCTTCATACAAAATACGTAGAGGACCTTGAGGCGGCGCATAGACAAAGCTGGGATCTAAAGGCATGGACAGACTGTGTACTGGGAGAATGTCGGCAAAATAACAACTGACTAATTCGCTGTCAATCGACTTTGACCGATCAGGTTCTACCCTAACGATTATTGGTCCCCAATTTACCAAAGGCAGGTGCTAATGAATGAGATAAATCATCCTCCAGTAATTGTAAGATGCTTGAACTCGTGGTTGATGGATACTGATGTAGTGTGATGCGATATTCGCCCTGAAACCACTGCGACAAATGCAAGGCATAGGTTTGTTTAGGCCCAAGACCTAAATGTTGTTTTAAACGGCTCTTTATCCCTGTCCGTGATGATCCGACATACAAAATGTGATTGGGTTGATTTAACTTGGCACAGGCATGGGTTTTCAATGCCTTAAATGCGGCATAGTCCTGATATGTCTGCTGTATATCGCCACCGACCTGCTCTATTACATAAATATAATGTGCGTGTTGAGCAAGAGCATCAAAACTTGAAAACTCAAATATACATTCCGCTTTAGTCTGCTGTGCCTGCAGACAATCCTGTATCAATTGATCCAGATAACCCATAACAAAATTATTTAAAATTTAGACAGTTAAGCATAACAACTTTGTTGAAAAGGACAATCTGAAGCTTAGATTAAGTTTAAGATCTTCTGCGTGATATTTATTACATCAGCAATGATCAAAGTGTGTTGGGAATACATGCGAAGTTTGGAATTTTGAAAAAGATGGAAGGATTTATTATTCGTTTGAATTCTTTAAAATTTTTTAGGGTGTAAGAGAAAACAGTGTTGTTTACTTCAACTATCATCACTTTGTAAGTCATGATCTTATAGCCTATAAACTTCTGGTTTATAGCGTCCTAAGCTGAATCGAGACCTTTTGGGTGAGTACTGTACACGTGTTTTGCACCACTGACAGCATGCTACTCTTTTCAATCTCTGTAACACCCTTGAGATATATAGTAGTGATATCGAAGAGGGATTGTTTCCCTGAAAATTACTGTTTTTGGCTTATTTTAAAAATATTTTTCACATTTAAAGATATATTGAAAATATTTTCTCCTTGTATCATTTTTTAGCATTTTTTCCATCTTATAAATGACTTTTTCCGAGAATTTCCGCCACAACTTAGTACTCAAACAACAATTATTTATGCTGTTCAAAGCAAACTATTACTTCTTTTTACTCATTTCAGACAGCAAATCCAGCTGAATTTCCTGAATCTTGGCAAGACGATCCCATTGATGCATCAACAAATGATCTATCTTTTCATGTAAATGGCGAATTTCTAATTCAGCTTTTAAATTCACCTGATAATCATTCTCCGAACGCATGCGGTCTTTAGCTTCTTGACGGTTCTGGCTCATCATAATAATGGGCGCTTGTATGGCAGCGAGGCAAGACAACATCAAATTCAGCAAAATAAAAGGATAAGGATCAGCAGGATGCTTCACCATCACCACAGTATTGACTAAAATCCACACCGCTAAAAACAATGTAAAACAAATAAGAAATGCCCAGCTACCGCCAAATGTTGCAATTTTATCCGCTAGCCTTTCGCCAAAACTCCACTGCTGATCCAGCTTTTCTTCAACATTTTTGCTAATCAGATCATGCTGCTGCATGCTGTTCAGCACCTCATATTCTAAATTGGAGACTTCGCCTTGTTCGGAGTTCAGAATTGACTGCACATACTGCATACGGTATTTGGTTAAATCAGTTTGGCATATATAGTCCTGAGCACCAGATTCAGGAAAATCCTGAGCAATTTCTTCTGTAATGACTTTACGCACGGTTCCCATTGGAATCATATTTTTCAGTGGGAAACTTTTTTTGCACACCAAACAAGTACGGCATTCTACTTTCCCGTTCATTCTTGCCTTGCCCAATTGAATTTTATGTTCTTTTGAGCATACTGTTTTGCCTAAATTTAATGCAAGCAGCTTGTGCTTTTACACCCAATATTTTTTATGATTTAAGCTTATTTTAGATAGTGCAATGCAATGTAGGGGGTTAAATTCAAAAGTAAAATACCAATTTTATAGACAGCCATTCCACCATAATGAATAGCGTCAAACTGCTGATCGCTCAACTTAAACCACTGCCCATGCAGGCGTTTCATCCAATCTTTAGCAAAGACAAATACCACAAACCAAATGATTAAAATCAGATAGTTAATCACTAAGCTATACAGCAAGAAATCGCTTAAATGACTCAAGTTCATGGCAAATCTCCTAAGCGTATTTTTATCCTTAGTTTATGCCCCTTTCGAGCAATTGAATATTGCTTTTAAATTTCCGCTTAGATTTGGACTATTTTTAAGAGAGATGCCTGACGATCTTTGAGCTTGTGCTGATTTCACTGGTGTGGTTTGTTTTGTGCGGATTAAAGGAGTAATGATTCATTATTCTTTTTTATTTTGGCTTAAATTTTTGGGGTGGTATAAGAGAAAACAATGTTGTTTACTTCAACTATCATCACTTTGTAAGTCATGATCTTATAGCCTATAAACTTCTGGTTTATAGCGTCCTAAGCTGAATCGAGACCTTTTGGGTGAGTACTGTACGCGTGTTTTGCACCACTGACAGCATGCTACTCTTTTCAATCTCTATCACACCCTTGAGATATACTTTAACCAAAGGGCATCGGGATTAATTTCCTAAGTTTTTCTAATTTTCTGCAAATTCAGCAAATTTTTTCAGCCATTTTAGGTTTGGCAGGATATTTTATCTTTTCAGCTCATTTCAGCGTTTTTTATCTGCAGATTTGCCCAATTATAAGAAAATTTTCTTTCACAACAGACCAAACGTCCAAACACAGCGTCAAATTTTAAAATATATCGCCGCTGAACATTCCCCCTCCGCTTCAATTATCTACATTGATTATGACTCACAAAACACCGCTCAGTGAGTAACTAATGATCTAGATCTATCTTTGTTCTACTTATTGAACTGATGTTACGCAGTAACATCAGAAGCGCAATTTGCTTCAAATAAATGAACGATACGCGGTAACGTCATTCGCAAGTGTTTTAGACAGGGCTACTTTTAATCAAAAATGTTTTTGCGATACTGTGAATAATTTGACGGTAATGAGCGAGTTTTGTCGGTGAGGTGCATTGCACCGCAAGATGGTTTCCTTGCGAAGCTTTGCTTCTCATTTTGCCGAATGAGAAACAATGTTTCGTAAGAGTACCTCCAGCCGAAGGCTAATCCTTTTATTCAATCCCTAGATATAAGACACCGTCGAATAGAATTAAAAATCATTTTAAAAATGCAAAACTACTTTTAAGTGTGTAACATCTGTTATTTAATGGATGATCTATTCAACGCATTATTGGTCAATGAACTAAATAGCTTTGTATCCACTGTGCGCTAAACCACCAACCACTACATGCCGCCATACCACAGAGTAAATTGGCCAAAATTTTATTCATTCGGCTGAGGTCTGATGCATATATTTTGAGATTGATCTGATATGCAATCACGGCATATACCAGTCCAATCGCACCACCAATGATGATCAAGATCAAAGGCCATGCTGAATAGGCATGTGCCTGTGCTGGATATTTTGTAGAGCGGATGGTTTCTGTAGTCATGCTGTATATCCTATTCATAACGCGATTACCTGTTTTAGTTAGCAATTTCTGCGCCATTTTTCTTGGATATACAGCTTTATTTCAAGGTTAATGCATGTTGAATTTCTAGCTTTGACTACAGCATTTATCGCAACCGACAACTTTTTCTGTTGGCCAGCTCATTCGTGCACGCTTATAAGCGAGTTCGAAATTGGCAAAATAACCAATCAATATTTGCTGGTCAAATTGCGGCATGTCTACACATCCTTGCGAACCATTGTGAATTAAATGCGAGCCATTCGTTAAGGCATTTTCATCGACTATAAATTTAATCATCTACCATTCCCCTCATTATTTTTTATAAAATTCAAAGATTAATAAATCCATATAAAAATTATGTGATTTATAATCACATAATAAAATTATGCCTTTATTGTTCAAAAATCAATCGAATTTTAAAGATTTTTTTAGGCGTCTCTTGGATGACTTAAACGCATAATGATGTGCTCTTTTAGGACGGATAGGTGCGATTGCTCGATTGCATTTTTTGCGCTTAAGCCGAGTGCTTGGAATGTTGAATAAAGGTATTTTTCACCCGAACTGGCATTAACAAATACGGCGTCCAAATCAGACAACCTATATTACTCGTCGCTAATTGTATGAAGGTCTGTGTATCAAATGTACTTCTTATAATTTTTATAATCTTTAGCAAACGCTGAAAAACTCAGTTTCGGATTTTTATTTCTATATTTATTAAACAAAACGCAGATCACTCACACAAAAAGATGGATTCATTTTAGAGTGACATCTTGACTGGTTTATAAAGGGGTATCGACCTGTACAGTTCGTTTTTGGCGAATGCGGCGAAACAACCAGATCACGATTGCAATTACTAAGATCACCACAAAAAATGGAACTAAAAAGGCCAATACTGACAAGACAGCCGCGCCAATCCATTCCCCTGTAGATAAGATCGGATTTGCAACGCCACCGGTGGTTGCGGTAGATACACCACGCGCAGCGACGGTACTCATTTGGACTGCTGTTGCTGTACCACCACCGACGATAATTGCTGCCGCCCAACTGGCAAACTGTGACATTTCACCTGAGCTTACTGCCATTGTGGCGATGGTCCCTGCAATCATGGCTGCAGGTGTTGAAATGGTGTCGAGGGCATTATCTACCCAAGGAATATAGTACGCGGCGATTTCACAGACAGTCGCAATTGCTAAGCCAATACAAACTGCAGGCATAGACAACCATTCGAATCCTTTCATTGGTTCGAATAGTCCTAAAATGGAAGCAACACTCATCACCAATAAAGGTACAAAGACACGGAAGCCACAGGCAGCACTTAAGCCAATACCAATACACAGTCCTAATATTGTTTCCATGGGCTTCTCCGAATGGTCAAACGTACAATTTGTTTTTATATATGCTGTGTTATACGTTAGCAAAAAGCCCTATCGAGTGATAGGGCTTTTCTTTCTAAACAGCGGATAACTGTTAGTGTTTTGCAGCTTAGGCATTCTTATTGTTAAATTGATTGCCTTGGCATTTGGTACACGGTGGTAAACGATCAGTACCAATTTCTAAGTAGACGCGGTGTCCGCATTGAACACAAAAATAGAAGCCTGTTCCGGGTTTTTGACCAGCAGTAACCATTTTTGTTCTCCATGTGTTTTTAGAAATGGTAGATTCAGTATAACCCTCTTGTGATGAATGTCTATTGGTCATTTCGACAATTGATAATGGCATTTAGGCAAAGCATAATTTCGAATGGAAATTTTGGTGTTTTTTGATTTCCAACCTCCACAAAATTAAATAAATACTATAATTCAATATCTTATTTATAATTAATCACATCTAGATTCTTATCTTCATCTATTTTGATGCCTCGCTCCATCAATTTTTTATATGCTGCATGATGAACGACATCGCGCTTACTAACTTTAGCTTCTAATAATCTGACTAATGTCGCGTCACTGACATATGGATGATTTACGACCTCAATGCGAACTGCCCCCCAAATTTGTCGTTTGCAAAGCGGTCGGATATTTCAGCGTCTGCATCAGGGTTCATAGCAGTGTAGCTTTATTGTATTGAATGAGATTTATCGTTTTATTAGCAAAGTGTAGGGATTGAGCGAAGAAGGACTATATTGAAACTGGATAAATAGAATACAACTTCTCTTTTATTTCTTGCTCTGTTATCTCCTTACGTTCATATACAATTTTCTTTTCTGCTGAATCTCTAGCTAATACACGTGGAACTAACCTTTCTGTATCTTCTGTATAAAGAATCGTGAATGTTTTATCTTGTATTGTTCTTGTTTTATGAAGTACTCCAGCTTTCATATTATAGGACTGACCATTTTCATATACTTGTACATTTTTTTCTAAGATTTTTATAGACTCTGTCGTCTTTTTTAAAATAGAACAGTTTTTCTCGTAAAAAGTTGAATACAAATGATAAACCTGCCCTTTTTCATCAATTTCATATTCAATATTCTCAATTGATCCGGATAAAATCCAACTTTTAAAGTCAAAAATATGATCGTGTATCATTAACTCTGGTGATTGTAGTTCATTACTATTAGATAAATCCCAGTAATGCAATCTAATTTTACGCGAGTGTTCCTCGAATAATGTACAAGCATAAAAACCTAAAGGATGTCGTTTAAAAGGCTTTTTTAATTTTTCCCTTAGCTTAAGAATATGAATTAATGATAATTCTTTGTTATCTAGTAGTTCTAAAAATTCATTAATAGTATTAGCAATCATCAATAAGGATCCTTAGGATCATTGATTTTTAACAAAATGCTTTGAATACTTTCTGGTGACAGCATTGAAAAATCAAAGAAACCTGTATGTGACAAAGTTTCTCTTAACTTACTTTCATCCACATTCTCATTGAAAACTAAGTCAGGAAAATGACCTAAACTCTTAGATTGTCTCTCTGTTAAACGAACATCATCTTTGTAAGAATCATAAAAATATGTTCCAGCATCAGCCTTTAAAGCGGAAGCCTCTTTATCTTCTTTAGTAACAATAACGTATGAATCTGATATGTCCAATCTGAAAGCTGAAAAATGATCTACAAAATACACATTAATACGCAGTAAAGGCTGTAAATATGTATATTTAAGAACTACTACTACAGTAGCTATAATTTCCTCTTGTACAGTTTTTTTAGTCCAAGGATTTAAAGCATTAGCAGATTTTAAACTTTTTCTATAAATTGCATATTCATTACATAGCTTTTCATTGCTTGGATTTAATAAACAAATTGTTATATCTCTACCAAAACTTGAGTTTCTCGCAGCTTCTGCTAGCTTAGGAATTGTAGTTGCTCTTGTATAACGCCCACAAGTACCTTTATAAATCCAGCATTTTGTAGATGCTAATACAGACTTAAGAGTAGGATTTATTTCTTTAGCTTCTATTACCTCCATCTTAGCTCTAAAGGCATTTTTAGGTGTTAACCAAAAAATAAAACTACCAATAAAAACTGTGATGATAAGTGTCACAATAAAATTATCAAAGAACGATGTGAAAAATGTAGACCAAGAAACTGACGACCCAGCTAAATATGGGATAACAAATAATCTTACAATGATAGAGAATAAAAGAATTACCCCAATCAAAATATAAAATGTCTTTCTATAGTGTCCCTTTTGCAGAATGTTATCCATTTTAAAATTTTATTAATAAAAATATGATTTTATCATAAGAATAATACTGATTTGCTAGCTTGTTATATACAAACAAGCTAGCAAATAAGGAAATTAAATACTTCCCTCCAAGAAATCCTGTGCAAAGCGTTGTAACACACCACCCGCTTCATACACATGCACTTCTTCTTCGGTATCCAAACGGCAAGTCACAGGCACTTTAATGATTTCATTTTTGCCGTCTGCTGTTGAACGCTCAACCACCAAAGTCAGGTCAGAACGCGGTGCAATATTGCCAATCACGCTATACAACTCAGTACCGTCTAGCTTCAAGGTTTTACGGTCAGTCCCTGCTTTAAACTCAAGCGGCAACACGCCCATACCCACCAAGTTGGTACGGTGAATGCGCTCAAAACCTTCCGCTACAATCACTTCTACACCTGCAAGACGCACACCTTTGGCAGCCCAGTCACGGCTCGAACCCTGACCGTAATCTTTACCTGCAATGATGATCAGCGGCTGCTTACGGTTCATATAAGTTTCAATTGCTTCCCACATACGCATCACTTCGCCTTCTGGCTCTACACGCGCTTTTGAACCTTGCTTGATGGTACCGTCAGAACGCACCACCATTTCATTGAACAATTTCGGGTTCGCAAATGTTGCACGCTGTGCCGTCAAATGGTCGCCACGGTGAGTTGCGTATGAGTTAAAGTCTTCTTCAGGCACGCCCATTTTATGTAAGTACTCACCTGCAGCCGAATCCATCATGATCGCATTTGAAGGCGATAAATGGTCTGTGGTGATATTGTCAGGCAAGATCGCAAGCGGACGCATATTTGACAAGGTACGCGGTGCAGCCAAAGCCCCTTCCCAATACGGCGGACGGCGGATATAAGTACTTTGCGGACGCCAGTCGTATAACGGGCTTGCCGCTTTTTCACGCTCACCCAAGTCAAACATTGGGATATACACTTTCTTAAACTGTTCAGGTTTAACCGCTTCTTTTACCAGTGCATCAATTTCAGCATCAGACGGCCAAATGTCTTTTAAGTAAATTGGATTACCGTCTTTGTCATTACCCAGTGAATCGGTTTCGATATCAAAACGAATCGTCCCTGCAATGGCATACGCCACAACGAGTGGAGGCGAAGCCAAGAACGCTTGTTTTGCGTATGGATGGATACGACCATCGAAGTTACGGTTACCTGAAAGTACCGCAGTTGCGTACAAATCACGATCAATAATTTCTTGTTGAATCGCTGGGTCTAATGCACCAGACATACCGTTACAAGTAGTACATGCATAAGCGACAATACCAAAACCAAGTTTTTCTAAGTCTTTCAGTACGCCTGCTTCTTCCAAATACAATGCAGCCGCTTTAGAACCTGGTGCAAATGATGATTTCACCCAAGGCTTACGCACTAAACCTAACTCATTGGCTTTACGTGCCAACAAACCTGCTGCTACAGTATTACGCGGGTTTGAGGTATTAGTACAAGAGGTAATGGCAGCAATAATCACCGCGCCATCTGGCATTAAACCTTCTGCTTCTTGCGCACGTGCTGCTTCTAAGTTTCCTGCAATGCCTTTGGCTTTTAAGTCAGCCGTCGATACACGCGCATGCGGGTTCGATGGACCTGCAATATTACGAGTGACTTGTGATAAATCAAAACGTAGTACACGCGGGTATTCTGCCGCTGTCATATCCGACGCCCAAAGACCAATTTCTTTGGCATAAGTTTCAACCAATTTCACTTGATCCGCTTCACGGCCTGTCAAAGTCAGGTAATCAATGGTGTTTTGGTCGATGTAGAACATCGCAGCCGTTGCGCCATATTCAGGGGTCATATTCGAGATCGTTGCACGGTCACCTACAGACATGCTGTCTGCACCTTCACCAAAGAATTCTAAATAAGCACCGACGACACGTTCTTTACGCAAGAATTCTGTAAGCGCTAACACGATATCAGTTGCCGTAATGCCTGCTTGACGCTGGCCCACCAGTTCTACACCAATGATGTCGGGTAGACGCATCCAAGATGCACGGCCGAGCATGACATTTTCAGCTTCGAGTCCTCCGACACCAACAGAAATCACACCCAATGCATCAGTATGCGGTGTATGTGAGTCTGTACCCACACAGGTATCAGGGAATGCTAAACCATCACGGTTTTGAATCACTGGAGACATTTTCTCCAAGTTGATTTGGTGCATGATGCCGTTGCCCGCAGGGATCACATCAACATTTTCAAATGCTGTTTTGGTCCATTCAATGAAATGGAAACGGTCTTCGTTACGACGGTCTTCAATCGCGCGGTTTTTCTCAAATGCATCAGGATCAAAACCACCAAACTCTACAGCAAGAGAATGGTCAACAATCAGCTGCGTTGGAACAACAGGATTGACTTTTGACGGGTCGCCGCCTTGGTCTGCAATCGCATCACGTAAACCTGCAAGGTCAACCAATGCGGTTTGGCCTAAGATGTCATGGCACACCACACGTGCAGGGTACCAAGGGAAATCGTGGTCTTGTTTACGGTTAATCAGTTCTTTTAAAGACTGTTCTAAGATTGCAGGGTCGCATTTACGAACCAACTGCTCTGCAAGGACTTTAGATGTATATGGGAGTTTTGCGTATGCGCCTGGCTGAATATCTTCTACGGCTTGGCGTACATCGAAGTATTCTAGCTGGGTGCCTTGCAGCGGTTTACGGTAGTTGTTGTTCATAGCGTTCCTGCCCTCGGTCTTTCATTTTTTTGCGTTGTCTTTTTCATAGACAATTCATCTTTGTTCGATAGGCATACTACACTGCCGAAAACCCATTTCCCAAATCTCATATATTTCATATAGTTAAATATAAAAATAGGGGTTTTTGAAATATTTAGTTACACTAACTTTGGAATATTCGCTCTAAATATGAATTTTTTTGAAAAATAGCTGCAAATCCGCCTCATTCTTTAGTCTAAGGTAAATTGCACTGCATAATATTTAATCTAAATATCAACCAAATTGATTAAAAATCAGTCTTATCAATTTTAGTATTTAATAATCAAGGCATTAAATTACTTCATTAGCTCATTGCGCCTCAAAGCCACAATGTGAATCAAAACACAGTTTTATTATTTATTTTATCTTAATTCTCAATTTATCCCTATTTGCAGGGATAGCGTCGAATCCCCCCTCTCTCAGATAATAAAAGCACGACATACAAGAACAGTAATTCGCTGTACTCGCCAAAATAATCACAATATTTACAAAATCTTAGCTAAATAAATCAGCGATTACTGTTCTACCGTCATTATGCTTTGGGGAAAGATCATGACAAAATTTAAAACCATCATTGGGGCTGGCTGCCTCTTAAGCTGTCTTAGCTTCATTGCCTGTGGCGACAACGACCAATCGACAACGGATTCGACGATTCAAGAAGAGGAAGTAGACTCACCGACTGTCGTCTCGAATCCACCACGTTTGAAAGCCAATGCACAAGGTGAGCATGAACTGCTGATTGCCTATAAACGCCAAGCCTTATACGACCCTGAAACGGGTGAGAATGATCTATTACAAGTCAGAGGCTATCTGACTAAACCTGAACTCTGGAACTCAAAAAATACCGATGGCAGTGTTTCTGATGTACTGGTTGGCCCACAAATTCGTGCGAAACAAGGTGACAATTTAAAAATCCATCTGGTCAATCATCTCCCTGTTGAATCGACAGAGACCTGCCCAAGTCCAGTGACCAATATTAACCAAGGGAACTGTTTTAACACCACAAATTTACATACACATGGTCTTTGGGTTAGCCCGCAAGGAAATAGTGACAACGTATTTTTGAGCTTAAAACCTCAGCAAGATTTTCATTACGAATTTAAGATCGAACCGAATCATCCTGCGGGAACATTTTGGTATCACTCTCATGTGCATGGTTCAACCGCGATTCAGGTCTCAAGCGGCATGGCTGGCCCTTTGATTATTGAGGGAGAGCGAAAACCCGTCATTCGACAGGGGCAAATTCAGCAGACTGGAGATTTGGACATCTTATGGAAAAATCAAAAAACCCAGCAGTATGACCATGAAAAAATCATGCTGTTCCAGCAGATTCAATACAATGAAGATTGCGACAGCAATTTAAGCCAAGTGAATGGTACACCCTGCATCTATAGCTTAGAAGATTATTCAAAACTCGATATACCCACCTCATGGGCGGATGAAAATCGTTTTACCAGTATCAATGGCAAAATGTTTGGTGAAATTAAGGTAGATCAAAACCAATACCACCGCTGGCGCATGATTCACGGCGGTATCCGTGACACCATTGGTTTGACCATCAAAGAACTACCTGATTCTGCGCTCTTTACCGCAGAGCAAACCCTGAGTGAATGTCAAAAATATCAAAGTAAGTCGATGTCTTCACAGTTTAAAACGCTGAAAACATTACCGTTGTATACCCTTGCACAAGACGGCTTGACCATGGGAAAAATCCAAAAGCAAGGGATTGAAATTTTTCAGCCGGGTTATCGCTTTGATGCCATGCTCTCTTTCCCGACCACCAATAAATACTGTGTATACGATGCCAAGCTGAATCTGGAAGATGAAATTAATGCGCCTGAATCAAGTCCATTACTTCGTCGCGCACCAGAAGAAAAACTCAATACACAGCTCCTCGGTTGGGTCAATGTGCAAGCAACTCAACTACCGCAGCAAACGCCATTTAACTTCTTAAAAATTCAGGCCACCCAACTAAAACTGGCACCAGAAGTGATTGCACAGCTCGAACAGGGTGATTTATCAGCCTTTATCTCTCATGCGAGTTTAATGACTGCTGAAGTCGATGAAATGCTCAAAACGATGGCGAAGCAAATCACCAACTTTGACATTCTGTTCAATGCAGATGGCAGCTTTAAATTTGGTATTCGTCATGCCGAAGAAGGTACCTTGATCAGCTTTGGCGATGCCTACCACGATGAAGACCATACCCACCATAGCTATGTCCGCAAGCTTCCAATCGGGCAAACCCAAGAGTGGGAGTTGAGCAGTAATGTTGCAAGTCATCCCTTCCATATTCATGTCAATCCATTCCAAGTCGTGAAAATATTGAATGAAAATGGTGTCGATGTCAGTGCCATCGGCAGCTCAGATAAAGATGGTGCAGGAAATATTGACTCGCAATATCATGGAATGAAAGGCGTTTGGAAAGATACGCTCTTCGTCAAACAGGGCTATAAAATCTTTGTGCGCAGCAAGTACGAAAAATTTGAAGGCGACTTCGTGCTGCACTGCCATATTTTAGACCATGAAGATCAAGGTATGATGGAAACCGTGCGTATTTGTGGCGACCAATATGATTGTAATAGTGAACCGCCTTCACATCATTCCACTATAGATATGACTGCAAGCGATATGCCGACACACAGTCACTAAGACCGATCTATGCTGTACAAAAGCCCATATCAATATGGGCTTTTTGTTTGCCTAACACTGCGGCTTGCTGCAAAATAACATGATTAATGATATCTAAAATTTATACTGAGGCTGGTCATGACAACGTCTATGGCATTCACATCTTTTTCTCTCAACGGTGTCGATGCACAAAAATTTCTACAAGGGCAAGTGACTTTGCATGTTAAACGCCTTGAAGAAAATGCAACACGTTATACTGCAATCTGCGACCTCAAAGGCCGTATTCACTTTGGTTTATGGCTCACCAAACACAGTGCTGAAAGTTTTTCTATTGTCACTACGGCAGATCAAGCCGAAGAATTTGCCAAACATATTAAAAAATTTGGTGCATTTTCTAAAATGAAACTTGAAGAAACTGGTGCAGTTTTTCCGAGTTTAGTCGATGATAAAACGACATTTGCTTCGGAACCGACGGATGTTGCAGCTTGGGAAATTCAAGCGATTCAAGCGGGTCAGGCCTATATTGACCAAGCGATTGAACATGTGTTCCAACCGCAAGAGTTACGTCTACATCAGCGTGAAGGCGTCCACTATGACAAAGGTTGTTATTTGGGTCAGGAAGTGATTGCACGTTTATGGTTTAAAGCAAAACCAAAAGCTTGGTTGCATGCAATTTCAGGCACAGGAACTGCGCCTGCACAAGGCGAACAGCTGAATAAAGGCGTACAAGTGGTCAATAGCGCGGCTGTAGAAAATGGTTATGTAGCTTTAGTTGTGGCACGTCCAGAAGCTTTAGAAGAGTTAGATGTGACAGTTTTAGCCTTGCCTGAAGCATTGAATGGTGATGTGGCACGTCCTGCTTAAGTCTATAAATTTTAGAATGTTGTGGTACATTAGCCTCTAAGTTTAGGGGCTTTTTTATGACTGAAAAATTATAGAAATATAAAGATTAAATTTTTTTTATAGGAAAATAATGTCAGCTAAAATGACAGTTATTTACTATTTTAATTCAATAACTTAAACCAATAAAATTAAAAAAAATGTCAGTAAAAATGTCATCTATATTGTTTTATATGTATGGATAATACAATTTCCCTTCTAATTCATTCAAAAATCCAGCTTTCACAATTCCTTCTATATCTCGATAGTAAGTTCGTTCTGTTTTGCCTTTAAATAATATCTGAACAATAGGTCGTTTATAAAGTTCAGTAGGTGAAACAATAATTGCTTCAGCCATATAAATTTCAATCAATTGAATTTGTCTTTCAGATAACCTTTTGTTTTTACGAGCATCATTCAATGCATTTTTATAAAGAAGAAAACGAATAAGGTCATCTCCTTGATCATGTAAGTTTTCAATGGTTTTAAACATACCTTCTATCATAAATCTGACAAAACCTTGATGAGCATCATCTTGTTTTTTATCGGCTAACTTGCGACATTGATTAAAAAGTGCAAAATATTGGTGAATATTTTCCTGATAGTATTTCCATACAGCAGAAGAACTAAAATGATAACCTGATTGTTCCAAAATCAGCATTTCAATCAATCGCCCTGTACGCCCATTACCATCCCAAAATGGATGAATTAATTCAAAATAATAGTGTGCAAGACTTGCTCGAATCAACACAGCTTGTTGCATAATGACAGGGGCATTTAACCATTCAAGCCAAGCTAACATCAGATATTCAATATCTGCTAAGCATTTCGGTGGACGATATGTCCCTCCATGTTCTGCATCACCTACGATCGTTTTTTGTGTAGGTTGATTATTTCTGAATTGAGCAGGTGGATTATTTTTTTCATCAACATCTTGAGAAACAAGGCGATGCAATGTCAATACATCATCCAAACTTATATTTTTTCCCAAATTAGGAGTAAGTGTTGTGTGTTTATGTTGATTAATCCAATCTATCGCCTGCTTTAGGTTGGTTAATCTTTTTTCTGCTGTATTTTGGATTTGAGCTGGATCAATTTTTAAAATTTGCGCTGTTTCTTCTTGGCTGAACTCACCACCTTCTATAGTATTCGTACTGTAAATACTACTTGCAAGAATTTTTTCTTGCATCTGGTCGATAATTTGAGGAAGTCCTGGCATTTTATTAAAGCGCTTTTGTGCATCATTTACTCGGTCAATTGCCCCTTGTAAACGTTCGTAGTCTAAACTCAGACTAAATGTGAATGAACCAGATTTATAGGTCATCACACGTAGTGTAGTTTCATTCAACCACTCTTTGCTTTGCTCAGGCATTTTTTTCCTTAAATTTTGTCAGCAAAAATGTCAGTTATTTTCCAATATATCTCAAAGTATTACAGCATTTCAATATATTTATATGTCAGTAAAAATGTCAGAATATTTAAAGTGATCAACCCTCTCTTTATTTTATACTTAGACTTTTTTTATTGGATTTTCACAAAATCAGAAAATATCTCTCCACCTCACAAAATAAACCACCCCACCCCGATCATCCGAAAAATAAAAGGAATTTGCATCAATTCGGTAAATATCCGCAGGTCGCCCATGCACCGTTTTACCGACTAAAAAACCATCCATAAAGGTTTCAAGTTTTTGTCCTTTACGCATCATTGCAATTTGATAGCCATGACCAATCGCCTCGTCGGTAGAGCCATGCAAGGCCACTAAAAATGCATTTTTAATGGTGGCATCAGTATGAGGGTCATCAAAATAATCAAAACCTAATGCAGAGGAATGCGAAGGGAAATAAGCATAGGGCGATGGAACATTTTTACAGCCTGATGCACGTTTAAATTTAGCATCCGCCAAGACTTTGCCCTGCCATGAATAACATGCGGGCCAGCCATAATCGGTATCATGCTTTAACGCATAAAAAGTTTCATCTGGCTTTTTATTTCCCAAATGATCAGAACCTTGATTAGTTGCAAATAGAAATCTACCGATCCATTTTAGACCAACTGCATTACGCAAACCTGTCGCATAAATCCGTTGCTCTGAACCATTAGGATTCATCTCGATGACGGATGCTCGCACTTTTTCTTTTTCTACACAGGCGTTACAACTCGAGCCAACCGACACATAAATCTTTCCATTTCCACCGACTGCAATCGTCCGCGTCAGATGCCAACCGCCGTATTTATAACTCAAACCATAATCAGGAAATGTCGCTAAAACTTCAGCCTTACTCGAAGGCTGAGTTTCACCTCTGTTGAATTTTTGCCGTGTCAGTTGGTGCGTTTCCGCCAAATAGAGCCAATCCTGTCCTTGAGCATCGGTATAAAACTGAACTGAATTTGGATTTCTCAAACCGGTCAGATAAGGAATGATTTTGCCAAATTTACCTGTGTCAGCATTCCAATCATCCAATATATATACAGTACCTTTTTTATTATCTGTTAGATCATACATATCCGAGACAAATATTCTCCGATCAGGTGCTTGCGCAAAAAAACGAACACGTTTGAGACCTTCGGCAGCAGGAATAATTTCATACTGCGCAGGCAAATTTAATGAAAACTGCTTGCCATTTTTTAAATGGATTGGATGCGGAACAAGCTTGGGTTGTTGAGCCCAACTGGTCATTGAACAGACGAAACCAAGGATCAAGATGGCGCTTATTTTTATCATATTTAAATACATCTCAATGAATCATGTATATCTGTATTCATCATAGATGCTTTGTATCTATTTTATTCAATTTATATTTTTAGAAAATATTATACTTTTGAAAATTAAGGTTTTTTAAATCACATACGCTGGTGCAGTACACAACAAACAAAAATAAGGAGGAACTTTATTCCCCCTCACGTTTTCGTTTTTAAATCATGATTTTAATCAAAATCCATGAAATAACTTATTCATATCTTTGCATACATATTCTTTAAAATGATAGGTGCGCGCATGTTTAGCATCAAATTTAGCTTCCAAATCGCCTTTTTTGAAAATATAAACACGATCCTCTTTACTGACTAAAAACTCTGCACCCAGTTTCATCAAAAGCGCATCAATTTTATCTTCATCTGCAATCGATTCATCTGCATTAATTTTATCGTAATTGCGTTTAATGCCTTTAATAAACATCGCGCTGCCTCAGAGAAAATAACAATGCGCGATTAAATCAGAGTCCTGCTTTTTTGCAAAGGCTTTTGATGCAATAAAGTCATGGCATTTAAAGTGCTAACGGCAATCAACATTATTTTATAAAAACGCTTTAAATCACAATTCCTCACTTTACATTTACGTAAATCTACCTATGATGTAAAAACCGACAAAAATAACCACCAAAACACATAAACGGAATTATGTGCATGATTTACAAAAGGTTTTAAGATGAAAAAAATCCTACTTGCAAGCATTTTGGCAATGAGCACTCAATTCGCTTTTGCTGAAACTAAAACAGATGCCGTCGATCCTGAATTTGCTAAAGTGGAAGCCATGGTCAAGGCCAAAGATATGAATGGCGCCTACCAAACACTGAGCAAACTTGCAGCAAAAGGTAATGCTCAGGCTATTTATAATTTGGGCTATCTTACTCAAACAGGTCAAGGCGTAGCGAAGGATGAGAAAAAAGCCATCCAACTCTATGAACAGGCTGCAGCCAAAGGTTACCCTGTTGCTAACTATGTTTTAGGTAAAAATTATGCAACGGGCACACTGGGCTTAAAACAAGATACCAATAAGGCCAAACAATATTTAGAACGCGCATCTTCGGCTCGTTTTGATGATGCCTCCATCGACTATGCCATTTTACTTTTTGCAGAAAATAAACCTGAGTCAGATAAATTGGCACTCAGCAAACTTGATCCGCTGATTAAAAAAGGCAACTACCCTGCGATTCATGCCAAAGCGCTTTATGACATCAGTGCCGGCTTTAAAGCTAAAAATGAAAAGCCTATTCAACAAGGTCTAAATAGCATTCAAGAGTTAGCGAAAAAAGGTTATGTCCCTGCATTGATGGCGGTGGGCAATATGTTTGTAAATGGCAATATCATCCCGCAGAATTTGCCTGAAGCTAAAAAAATATTTAGTGCATTAGCCAAAGAAAATATTCCGCAAGCCAAAGAATCTTTGGCAACCGTGGATAAAATGATTGCTGAACAAGCCAAAGCACCTAAAGCCAATGCGAAAAAGAGTTAATTAAGCATAAAAAAAAGCCCTGCACATGCAGGGCTTTTTCATGGGGTTAAGAAAATCTTGAGCTGATCAAAATCACGCCCACCACAGACTGATTAATACACCTGTTACGACAAAGCCCAAGATGGTACTCATCAACAAAGGCGTTAAGGTCTTTTCATTTAAGCCATAAACTTGTCCTAGCATGGCAAAAATCGTCGGCATCGGTAATGCGGCAATAATCGTCCCTGCATATAACATCTCTTGGCTGACATCAGTCAAATAGCGTAAGCCCAAATAAGTCAGTAAAGGCATCACCAAGTTGCTTGAAATCACCAAATAGAAGCTCTGAGCATTCACATACTTTAAGCTCATACCGACAATCCCACCACCAATTGCAAACAGCGCCAATGGTGAAGCCGTTTGACCGAACATCGCCAGTACATCATTGATTTGATGAGGTAAACGAATTTGGAAAATTGCAAACCCAATCCCTAGCATTACCCCTGCAAAGAGTGGATTTTTTAACAGGGTTAATAAGGTATTTTTGATGATGTCGCCAATATTGGCTTTTTGCTGTGAACTTCCTAATTGCGCAAGGACCAGCACCGTTGGAATCAGCAGCACACTTTCAATAATGACGATCAGTGAGGTATAGGTCATCGCATTTTGACCGACCAATAAGCTTAGGACTGCAGTGCCAATTAAGCCTGTATTTGACATGCCAGCGCCTAATGACAGTACCGCAGTTTGCGACATATTATTTTTAAAATGTGTCGACAATAGCCAATAGGCCATGCCATACAATAAAAATGTGACTCCGGTATAAACAAAGAAATAGCCGGGATACCAAATTTGATGCAAATCTTTAGAAGCTAATGACTGAAAAAACAAAGCCGGCAGTGCAATCTTAATCACAAATGCGCCAATGGTTCCAACTTGTTCTTTGCTCAATAAACTGCATTTTACAGACAGATATCCCAAGGCCAAAAGAAAAAAGATTGGACCAATCACCTCAAAGACCATACGAAATATCCTGTGTAATAGACTCTTCTATCCACACCCTCAACCTGAGAGTGTAGATCGGACCGCTATAAATTTTGAAAATTAGAAAGCCGTAAATTGACTTCTTTGTGCATGCGGCTGACAGCGTAAATACTGCGGAGAAATTTTTAGGTTTTCACCGAGTTCAGCAGCGGCATGCCATGGCCAACGCGGGTCATATTGAATTGCACGAGCAAGACCAATCGCATCTGCCATGCCATATTGTAAGATGCCTTCGGCTTGCATTGCTTCGGTAATTAAACCCACAGCAATTACGGGAACCTGAACGGCTTGCTTTATGGCTTCAGCAAAAGGCACTTGATAACTGGCTTGTAATTGAATTTTTTGGGCCACATCTAAGCCGCCACTAGAAACATGAATATAGGCTGTGCCTAGTTGTGCAAGCGCTTTTGACAAGCCAACAGCCGAGTCTAGATCCCAACTCGGTGCTTCAGTATATTCCATCCAGTCAGTTGCAGAAATACGTACCCCAATTGGATAATCTTCAGGAACGGCATTTTTCATGGCTTGGAACACTTCAAGCGTCAGCCGAATGCGATTTTCCAGACTGCCACCATATTCATCGCTACGTTGATTCGACAATGGTGACATAAATTGATGCAGCAAATAACCATGTGCGGCATGTAGCTCAATTAAGTCAAAGCCTGCATCTACCGCTCGTTTTGCTGAATCGGCAAAGTCTTGAATGATCTGCTGGATTTCATCTCGACTTAAAGCATGGGGTGCATGATCTGTGACATTAAAGGGCAACTCACTGGCTGAAACAGTTTGCCATCCTTGAGGGTGATCTGGGGGTAATTGTCCACGTCCTGCCCAAGGTTTATCTGTCGATGCCTTACGACCCGCATGTGCCAGTTGGATAGCAAATGGCATAGGTGAAAGTGATTTCACCTTGGCCAATAGTGCCTTCATCTGTGCACGTTGCATATCATTCCAAAGGCCGAGGTCTGCATAGCTAATGCGCCCCTCTGCCTGTACGGCCGTTGCCTCGATGATACATAGTCCGGCACCTGACAAGGCATAATTCGCCCATTGTTGCTCATGCCAATAGCTTAACTCCCCTTGCTCATTGGCAGAATATTGACACATGGGTGCAATCACGATTCGATTAGTCAGCCCCAATGTTCCAAACTGAATTGGTTGAAATAACAACGCCACATTACTCTCCTTTTAGAAGGCTTTGGTCACACTTAATCCTGCACTCCAATTCAAACCATCAGCGGGTTCAAAGAAGCGTCCATTTCCATCATTGACGATCACTGAACCGACATAGTTTTCATCAAACAAATTATCTACACGTACATAGGTTTTAACTTTCCAATCTGCTTGTTTCCACACATAACCAGCGTTGGCAGAAACCACGGTATAGCTCGACGCAGCATCACTGTTGGCATCATCGACATAGACTTTATCCATATAGCGAACATCTAGGCCGGCATTAAAGCCAATATCTGGCAGCCAATTCAGTGCGGCAAACGCTTGGTTTTTGGCAATACCCGGAATATAGGTGCCTTTGACGACATCACTGTCAGGAATTGCGGCATCAAAAGTGGCATCGATATAACTGTAACTTGCTTGCGCGCTTAAATCTCGCCATAGCTGTTTATTCCACGAAAGCTCCACACCTTCACGTAAGGTTTTATCGGCATTTTTATAGGTTGCACGACCATTGATACTTCCTGCAGAGACGATGTCATCTTGAGTTTTGCTTTGGAACACCGCTGCAGTGAAATTCCCCAATGCATTTTGTGATTTAAGCCCAAGCTCGTAGTTATCGCTACTGGCCGGTTTTAAATCAAAATTCATACCGTCATCTTTAGAATAGGCCATTTCTGTAAAGGTCGGTGTTTCAAAACCTTTGGCATAACTGGCATAGGCATTCAGTTGAGGCGCAATATTCCAACTTAATGCTGCTGAAGGTAAAACTTTGTCATAGTCGGTTTTACCGCTGTCATCCTTATTTAAACCCACGACATATTTATCGTCAGATTCATAATGAACATTGCTATATCGTAGCCCTGTATCTAAAGTCCAATTGGGTAAAAAATTCCACGAAGCTTGGACATAGGGATCTAAATTCCACAAGGTGTTATTTTCATTTCGACGAATATTGCCATTCTTGCCAAAATTTCCATTGGCATCAAAATTTTCATAGCCCTTACGGTCTTCATCCATATAATCAAAGGCAAGGCCTGCAGTAAAACGCGTATTCGGCAAAAGGTCTTTGCCTGTCCAGCGAATATCTGTTCCATAATAATCACGGCTAAAATCAATCACACCACCTGCATGGCGCGCATTATTTTGTGGATTTTTGGGGATGGACTGATACTGCACCACATCACGTTGCCCCATATACACCATTGCATTGAGTTCATGCTGCTCATTCAATGGTTTTTTCCACGTCAACCCAGTTTGAGTTTGGCTAATTTCCTTACGTACATCATAGGTATTATTGGCATCATTAACTTGTTTCGGATTTTGACGCAATTGCTCCCGATTCAGACCTTGTGGATCATCGGCATTGATATCCACATGATTCACAATCCAATTGACCTTGGAACCATCATCCAAATCCCACGTCAGTTTTGCATTGCTGAGTACCTTATTTGCAGCACTATGATCACGGTAGCCATCGGTTTCAAAATAAGAAGAACTCACAACATAGCTAGGTTCATTGGCCTGTTCTGAGCCACCTAGCAGCACAATATCAGCACGGCTTTTATTATGACTGCCGCCTGAATAGCCGAGTTCGATGGAGTCTTTTCCAGTACCTTGCTTGGTCGTTGTTAAAATCGCCCCACCCGAAGAGTTACCATATAAAGAGGAAAATGGCCCGCCCAATACCTCGATATGATTTAAGCTACTCATATCGATATTTGACGTCTGTCCCTGACCATCCGGCATGGTCGCAGGGATTCCATCAACATATAAACGGATACCACGCACACCAAATGTTGAACGTGCGCCAAAGCCTCGCATAGACAGTTGCAAGTCTTGTGCGTAGTTTTCACGGTTATTCAGTTGCAGGCCGGGCACACCTTTTAAGGTTTCGGACAGATTTACACCCGTATTGTTATTATTTTCAGCCTGCTGTACACGGTATACCGATGCAGGTGTTTTTAACCACGTGGTATTGGTTCGTGGTGCTTCAATGGTAATCTCAGGAAGTAAAACAGGTTCCGTAGAACCTGTTTCTGCATACAGCTGTTGGCTAATACATGCCGTCAGGCAAAGTAAATGTGTCTTAAATGATGTGACGTTAAATTTACTTTGCATAGAGCACCTATTTTGACATTAGAAGATTACCTTAGAGCTTAAACCAATTAGGAAAGCATCATCAACTCGATTTGTTGAGCCTGGGTTAATCACATATTGTAAACTAGGGCGAATCATCAACCATTTCGTCGGGTTATGGCTATAGTTCAACTCGACATTATATTCTGCACTTGCATCAAATTTCTCAGCAGAAAGTCGATCATTGACATGTACACGGTTCACGCCCAAGCCCACCATATCGTTAGGTAAACGATCGGCCAATCCAATGTATTTCAAACCCAACTGCTGTGAGTTATCAACTTTTGTGGTGACACGATCATGCCAAGTAAAATTGGCAAAGCTATGCAAACCACGTTTGCCTTCACCTGTAGACGTTAACTGTTGCTCAATCGCTACCCAACCACCAAAGGTACGATCTTCAGCTTCACCCGAAATAATGTCTTTTTGATTTTTTACATTATCTGCAGTGTTGTACATCGCACCAAAGCGGTAGCTGCCCGGTAAGCCATTCACCAATGCTTTCGGTGTCCAAATGATTTCTACAGGAATAGTTACACCATCGGCATCATCGGTATCCAAATTCCAACCATGGCGTTCCAAAGCATTTTCAGGGTTGTATTCATACACACCCGCTTGTACAGCAAGTTCTGGGCTAAGCTCTTGCTTCACACGTGCGCCCCACTGTGAAACTGGGGTATTCATCCAAATATTGCCTTGCCATTTACCCATTTGCGCAGCGCAAAACGCAGTACTGGCAAAGTCACAGCCCATCACGTTAAAGTCCATGCCCAAACCTAAACGGCCTGCTTTAATGCTTAAGCCTTGCTGTTTAAATTGCTTTTCAATAGACAGTTCAGATAAGCGAGTTTTCTGATTACCACGACCAAAATTGGCTTGTGCATTTGCCAATTGAGGAACATCCCCTTGCAAATCACGAACTGAGGTACTTTGACCTTGACGAGCAGTCATTACAGCACGCACAGTCACGCCATCCCAACCTGCAAGTTTTTCCATATCAAGCTGTGTACCTAACCACAATTGGCTGGCTACCGTTGCTGAATGTCCCGGATTACGACCGCCATCGGCAAGATAGGCAGCATCAGCAGCAATATTGGCCTCAAACTTCACACCTTGTTGTGCAAGTTCGTTACGTTTACCATCCCAATCCCCGAGCATGTACTGATCTTTAGTGTCGAATGCTTCTGCGGCGTGAACATGTGTCATGGCTGCTGCAACAAATGCAGGTAGAAGAGCTAGACTGTATTTTTTCATGGTAAAACCTAAATCTGGAGAGAGTCTCTAGACAAGCCACATGGCTTGAAATCTAATGTCACAAAAATTACATAATTTTTCACGTTCTATCTCAGCATTATTTTTATCATTCACAAAACTTTAATTTATCAATAAGTGACTTTAAATAAATCTATTGTTATGTAATATTTTTAGTGATTATTTTTCAATATCTTATATATCTATTAATTCAATTGTTTAACTTCTGATCGCTTTTTCAAACTCATTATTGTGACTTGTTAGTTTATTATTCTCACAATTAATAATCAATAACCTATTCATACACTCCCTTAGGCCGCGATGAAACTTGCATTATGTAGGGCTAGACCCAATAGTATGCATAACTTGAATGATCCATTGCTTCGACTTTTATGCCTGAATTACCAGAAGTAGAAACCACTAAAACCAGTTTATTGCCATTATTGAATGAAAAGGTTCTCAAAGTTGAGGTTTTTCAGTCGAGCCTGCGTTGGCCTATTCCTGACGACATTCAAAAACTCGTCGGACAAAAGCTGCTTCAGCTCAGCCGTCGATCAAAATATATTTTGGCTGAATTTGAACAGGACAGCATGTTGTGGCATTTGGGCATGTCTGGCAGTTTTCGGATTTGTGAAGGTCATGAAGCATTACGAAAGCATGATCATCTGGTGATTCATTTTGAAGATATGCAATTACGCTATCACGATCCACGCCGTTTTGGCTGTATTTTATGGTTAGATGCATCATCTCAAAGCAAACTGATTGACACGCTTGGCCCTGAACCGCTGAGTGATGACTTTAATGCTGAATACTTATTCCAAAAATTTAAAAATAAGCAGACCAGTATCAAAGTATCGATCATGGACAATCATATCGTAGTCGGTGTGGGCAATATTTATGCAACGGAAAGCCTGTTTAACCTCGGCATACATCCTGCGCAGCCAGCATCGAGTTTGAGTTTTGAACAAGTTGAAAAAATGGTCATCGAAATCAAACGTATTTTAAAACAGGCAATTGATTTAGGCGGTTCGACTTTA
This sequence comes from Acinetobacter sp. YH12219, assembly GCF_013417875.1. Taxonomy (NCBI): domain Bacteria; kingdom Pseudomonadati; phylum Pseudomonadota; class Gammaproteobacteria; order Moraxellales; family Moraxellaceae; genus Acinetobacter; species Acinetobacter sp. YH12219. The sequence continues at coordinate 58,892 of NZ_VPDC01000010.1, read as the reverse complement.
CGCGATTACAGCAATGCGATGGGCGAAAATGGTTATTTCCAGCAAACCCTGCTCGCCTACGGACGTGCCGGTGAAATGTGCATCAACTGTGAAACCACGTTGCAAAATATCAAACTAGGGCAACGTGCATCGGTGTTTTGCCCTGAGTGCCAGCCTTTAAAAAAGGTTAAAATGCAGACTAAGAAAACCGTGAAAGGAAATAAAGCATGAAGTCTGCGATTGTTCGCCACATATTAGTCAAAGATAAAGAACTATGTGAGCAACTGAAAAAGAAAATCAAAGGCGGTGCGGACTTTGCCAAAATTGCAAAGCAGCATTCGACATGCCCTTCAGGTAAAAAAGGCGGTGAGCTTGGCGACATTAAAAAAGGCCAACTGGTTGGTCCAATTGATAAGGCAGTTTTTACTTTGCCCGAACGTGAACTACATGGCCCAATCAAAAGCCAGTTTGGCTGGCATTTACTGGAAATTAAATTCCGGATGGATTTTTAATCTCCTAAATTCCTCCTTTGAAAAGAAGGAATTCCCCTCCCTTTTTAAAAGGAAGGTCGGAAGGGATTCAATAAAAAACGGCACTTCAAAGTGCCGTTTTGAATGCTAAAGGATTAACCTTTACGTTTTAATTCATCACGAATTTCACGAAGTAATTCGATATCTTCTGGAGTCGCCTCTGGAGCTGGCTCTTCAACTTTTTGACGGCGCAATTTGTTCATCAATTTCACTAACCAGAATACGACCCATGCCAAAAGCAAGAAGTTGATTAAGATAGTTAAGAAGTTACCGTAAGCCAACACATTAAGGCCTGCATCCTGTGCTGCTTTTAGCGTGGTTAAATTGTTTGGGTTATCACCCAATACTAAGAACCAATTTGAATAATCAACGTCACCACCAAGGATCCAAGAAATAAAAGGCATGATAATGTCTTTTACCATGGAATCGATGATTTTACCGAAAGCACCACCAATGATGACACCTACAGCCAAGTCCATCACGTTGCCTTTTACGGCAAATTCTCTAAATTCTTGAATAATACTCATGTGATCTCCAGAAATTTTTTCAGCTTTAATTTTGTGACGAAGTATACATTATATCTGTATAACTATTTCCACCTAATTTACTTGGTTTTTATTGGATTCTAAATGCCATGTATAAAAATTCACACAAAACATTTTTGATTTTGGTAATACATTCTATTAAAAAGGATTTATCAAAATTATACATGTCGAATTAAATGAATAAAGTCATTCAATTTTTGCATTTTTATTCAAAACACCCATGCATAAAAAAACCGCTAACCTAAGTCAGCGGTTTTTTTGAAACTGTAAAATTAACCGTTACGGTTACGTTTACGTTCGTTTTCAGTCAACCAGCGTTTACGGATACGGATTGACTTAGGTGTTACTTCAACTAATTCGTCGTCTTCAATGAATTCAAGCGCTTGTTCAAGCGTAAATTCAATGTGCGGAACAAGAGTCAACGCATCATCAGTACCAGAAGCACGTACGTTAGTTAGCTGTTTCGCTTTAGTTGGGTTAACAGTCATGTCGTCTGAACGTGAGTTAATACCAACGATCATACCTTCATAAACTTCTAACTGAGGTTTAGCGAATAGACGGCCACGGTCTTGTAAGCTGAATAGTGCATAGCCCAAGCAAGTACCTTGAACCATAGAAATCAACACACCGTTTTGACGTTTCGCAACAGTACCTTGTTTCATTGGACCGTAGTGCGAGAAGCTTGAAGTCATGATACCTGTACCTGAAGTCATTGTTAAGAATTCAGAACGGAAACCAATCAAACCACGTGAAGGAACTGTTGCTTCAATACGGATACGGCCTTTACCGTCAACTTCCATATTGGTCATTTCACCTTTACGGTGACCCATTTGTTCCATTACAGCGCCTTGGTGCTGCTCTTCAACGTCAAACGTTACGTTTTCGTATGGCTCTTGTTTTTCACCATCAATTTCTTTGATGATTACTTGTGGACGTGATACGCCCATTTCGAAGCCTTCACGACGCATGTTTTCAATAAGAACTGAAAGGTGAAGCTCACCACGACCAGATACTTTGAAACGGTCAGGACTGTCAGTATCTTCAACACGTAATGCTACGTTGTGAATCAATTCGCGATCTAGACGTTCACGGATATTACGTGAAGTTACGAATTTACCTTCTTTACCAGCAAACGGTGAGTTGTTTACTTGGAAAGTCATCGATACTGTAGGTTCGTCTACAGAAAGTGCAGGTAAAGCTTCAACTGCTTTTGGATCACAGATTGTGTCAGAGATATGAAGTTCATCAATACCCGTTACACAAACGATGTCACCAGCAGAAGCTGATTCAACATCGATACGCTCTAAACCATGGTAACCCATGATTTTTAAGATACGACCGTTACGTGTTTTACCGTCTTTGTCGATTACAGTTACAGGAGTGTTTAATTTCACTGAACCACGTTGAATACGACCAACACCGATAACACCTACGAAGCTGTTATAGTCAAGTGAAGAGACTTGCATTTGGAATGGACCGTCAACGTCAACCGCTGGTGGTTCAACGATGTCTACAATTGTTTCGAACAATGGAGTCATGTCTTCAGCAAGTTCTTCTGGAGATGGACCAGCCACACCACGAAGACCTGAAGCATATACAACTGGGAAGTCTAACTGTTCGTCAGAACCACCAAGGTTGTCGAACAAATCGAATACTTGGTCAATTACCCAGTCTGGACGAGCGTTTGGCTTGTCGACTTTGTTAATAATTACGATTGGTTTCAAACCACGTGCGAACGCTTTTTGCGTTACAAAACGAGTTTGTGGCATTGGGCCTTCTTGAGAGTCAACAAGAAGAAGTACGCAGTCAACCATTGACATTACACGTTCTACTTCACCACCGAAGTCGGCGTGTCCCGGGGTATCCACGATATTGATACGGTATTCAGTATCAGTACGCTTGTCTAACCATTTGATTGCAGTGTTTTTTGCAAGAATGGTAATACCACGTTCACTTTCAATAGCGCCAGAATCCATTACACGTTCGATCTCGCCTGCGCGATCGCCAAGAGCACCTGATTGCTGTAAAAGTTTGTCTACAAGAGTAGTTTTACCATGGTCGACGTGCGCGATGATGGCAATGTTACGGAGAGTTTTAATATCTGACATGTGAATTCGATACGCCTAAAGTTTGAGGGCAAATTATACAGAAAAAATATAGATTTTAGTAGTGACAGTTTATTGACAATCGCATTTTTTTTGACGACTGGTACGCTTTTGGTTTTGTAAAGCTGTGTAAACAGATTAGAATAGCGCCACCTAGCCTTAATTTTCAGTGCCGCATGTCTGATTTAAACCAATCTCCCGAAGCAAAAGATCAACTCGATTTAGTCTATGGATTGAATGATCGACCAAAACCTTTTATTGCTTTTCTCGCTGCGTTCCAACATTTATTGGCCATTATTGTCCCAATTGTGACGCCGGGTCTGCTGATCTGTTTGGCACTTGGTGTGTCAAAAGAAGACACCAATATGATTCTGTCGATGTCATTGGTGATCTCTGGTATCGCAACCTTTTTACAATGTAAAAAAGTCGGTCCATTTGGTGCAGGTCTCCTGATTGTACAAGGAACCAGCTTTAACTTTATTGGTCCTATTATCGGTATTGGTTCTGCAATGGTTGCGGCAGGTACACCTGTAGAAGCAGTTATGGCATCTATCTTTGGTGTGGTGATCGCGGGTTCATTCATTGAAATGGGTGTGTCACGAATCTTACCTTGGGTGAAAAAACTGATTACCCCATTGGTAACAGGTATTGTGGTGCTATTGATTGGTCTGACTTTAATTAAAGAAGGCCTGATCAGCATGGGTGGTGGTTATCAAGCCATGGGCGATAAAACATTTGCCAATGCAGACAACCTCATCATGTCATGTACCGTTTTGGCACTGATCATTTTATTGAACCGTGTGCGTATTACATGGGTAAAAAGTTCTGCCATCCTAATAGCCTTAGTCGTGGGTTACATCCTTGCAGGCTTTATGGGTCATTTAAACTTTGATGGTTTAAAAGATGCGCCACTGGTTCAAATTCCAACACCGATGCACTTTGGCTTAAGCTTCTCGTGGAGCTTGTTTATTCCAATGGCATTTATCTACCTTGTGACATCTTTGGAAGCGATTGGCGATATTACCGCGACTTCTAAGCTTTCAAATCAAGCTGTAGATGGCCCTGAATGGATGAAGCGTATTAAAGGTGGTGTATTGGTGAATGGTGCAAACTCATTCCTTGCCGGTATCTTTAACACGTTCCCAAGTTCTGTATTTGCGCAAAACAACGGTGTTATTCAGTTAACAGGTGTTGCAAGCCGCTATGTAGGCATTTGGATTGCTGCCTTATTGGTTATTTTAGGCTTACTTCCTGCTGTAGCAGGTGTCATTCAAGCGGTTCCACAAGCCGTGCTTGGTGGTGCTGTGATGGTGATGTTCGGTGCTGTGGCTGCCTCTGGTATTAATATTTTGTCAGGCATTCATTTAGACCGCCGCGCACTATTAATCATTGCGATTTCATTGGCATTGGGTCTAGGTGTTGCACAAGTACCACAAATCCTTGAACATCTTCCTGAATTGTTCCGTAATATCTTCAGTTCAGGCGTTGCCACTGGTGGTATCGCTGCCCTTATTTTGAATATTGTTCTTCCTGAAGTGAAGAAGTAAGTTCATTTGTCAAAGAACACTGCCTAGGTTCCGCCCTAGGCAGTGTTTTTTATGATGGAGAAATCTATGGATCTCACAAGTGAAGTCGTTATACGACAGATCGATTTATTACAAGATCGCGTGCTTTTCGTAAATGCACCGACAGATGACTTACTCAGTCAATTGAATGACAATATTAAGCCATCGATTTGGTGCTGGAATTTTAATGATTTTCAGTACTTTCAAAATCAACAGTCAAACGTCCATTTTGGTGTCGATTTTCCTGAGGGTCAGTTTGATCAAGCGGTTATTTTTGTTCCAAAATCAAAAGAACTGCTAAATTATTTATTACACAATGTCGCAAGTCATCTTGCTCAAGGTGCTTCTATTTTCCTCGTGGGTGAGAAAAAAGGCGGTGTTGAACGCGCTGCAAAACAATTACAGCCCTTTGGTAAAACACTAAAAATTGATAGCGCGCGTCACTGTCAAATGTGGCAAACCCTATTGGAAAAAACTGTCACACTGAAGCCACTGCAAGATTGGGTGCAAAAATATCCAGTTGAAACCCCAAATGGTGAGCTTACGATTTGCGCACTGCCTGGCGTATTTAGCCAGAACCGTTTAGATGTGGGTACGGCTACCTTATTGCCTTATTTATCACAAGTCACTTCGGGCAAAATTGCAGATTTTGGCTGTGGTGCGGGTGTTATCAGTGCTTATTTAGCCAAACTGAATCCTAAAAATCGTATCTTTGCCATGGATGTAGATGCCTTTGCATTGGCGTCTACACAAATGACATTTGAACAAAATTTGCTTGAACCTGAACAACTTGAGATTAAAGCGGTCACAGGAATCGAGGATGCTCCATTATTTTTACATGCCATAGTCAGCAATCCACCCTTCCATCAAGGGATTCAAACCGACTACAATGCCAGTGAAAATCTATGCAAAACTTCGCGCAGACATTTGAAGTCTGGGGGTGAGCTTTGGATTGTTGCCAACCGATTCCTCAATTATCCGACTTTAATTGAGCAGCATTATGGTCAATGTACAATCAAAGCCGACCAACAAGGATTTAAAGTCTTGTTTGCGAGCACGCAAAAAAATCTTAAGGAACAATGATGAGCGAAATTCAAAAACCAGCTCAACTTCAACGTAAGTTGGGTGCTCGCCATCTCAACATGATTGCAATTGGTGGTTCAATTGGTACAGGCTTATTTCTAGCCTCTGGAGCAACCATTGCCAATGCAGGCCCGGGTGGCGCCCTGCTTGCATACTGCTTAATTGGTATCATGATTTACTTCTTGATGACCAGTCTAGGTGAGCTTGCAACACATAATCCAACTTCGGGTGCATTCTTTACCTACGGCACCAAATATGTCGAGGGTGGTTTCGGCTTCGCTTTGGGTTGGAACTATTGGTATAACTGGGCGATTACCGTGGCATTTGAATTGGTTGCAGTCCAATTCATTATGAAATTCTGGTTTCCAGATATTCCGGGCTTCTACTGGAGTGCGATTTTCCTCGCAATCGTCTTTGCTATTAATGCGCTGACCGTAAAAGGCTTTGGTGAATCAGAATTCTTCTTCTCCCTAGTTAAAGTGCTCGCAATTGTTGCCTTTATCATTATCGGTTTGTTTATGATTGGCAAAATCATGCTGACACCGGGCGTAGAAACATTTGCCAACTGGACCAAGGGTGAAGCCCCATTTGTCGGCGGTTTATCTGCCTTGATTGGTGTGGCCATGATTGCCGGTTTCTCTTTCCAAGGGACTGAAATGGTTGGTGTGGCTGCAGGTGAATCGAAAGATCCTGAAAAGACCATTCCTATTGCCATCAAGCAAATTTTCTGGCGTATCTTGTTGTTTTATATCGTGTGTATTTTCATTATCGGCACTCTTATTGCCTATGATGACCCACGTTTATTACAAGCAGCATCTACTGAAAATATTGCACTATCACCATTTACCTTACTGTATGAAAAAGCAGGTTTTGCCTTTGCTGCATCGGTGATGAATGCTGTGATCTTAACTGCGATTTTATCAGCGGGTAACTCTGGTATGTACTCCTCTACCCGTATGCTCTTTGATATGGCACGTAAAGGCAGTGCGCCGAAAGTCTTTGGTCGCTTAGATGCACGTGGCGTACCAATGAATGCACTTTATGCAACTACAGCGATTGCGGCACTGTGCTTCTTAACCACATTTATCGGTGAACAAGCGGTCTTTAACTGGTTACTGAACATGTCAGGTATGTGTGGCTTTATTGTGTGGCTCGGTATTGCAGTTTCACATTATCGCTTCCGTAAAGGCTACTTGGCTCAAGGCAATAAATTAGAAGATCTTGCTTACCGTGCAAAATTCTTCCCATTTGCACCGTGGTTTGCCTTTATTTTGTGTGCCATCGTGGTCCTTGGTCAGAACTATCAAGCCGTTTTAGATGGTGAATGGTTGGCCGTTGTTTCTACCTATATTGGTATTTTCTTATTCCTTGCTATTTGGTTCGGTTATAAGTGGAAACACAAAACCAAGTTGGTTCCATATCAAGAAATGGATGTAAAACCAATGAAAGTTGATCAAGAATAATCTGATCACTGAATAAAAAAAGCAGCCTAAGGGCTGCTTTTTTTATGGCTAAAATTGTGTCTCAATACATTCACGCTTTAACAAAATGCTTAGTGAGTAATGTTGAGGAATGCTGTCTGATTTATCACCAACAACTGACACGCTCACTCAATCATGTTAAGCAGCAAAATAAAAACGCCCAATGCAATGCATCAGGCGTTTGTTCAAAAGTCACAACCTTTTCAGGTTTGATTTTCAATACTTAAGAAGCATTATGCTGTTGTACAAAGGCAATGAACTCTTCTTCGCTCATCACAGGTACACCCAGCTTTTCAGCCTTTTCTAATTTAGAACCTGCCTTTTCACCCGCAACTACACATTTGGTTTTACCCGAAACGCTCCCACTAACACGTGCGCCTAAGGCTTGAAGCATTTGCGTCGCTTCATCACGACCCATGGTACTCAAGGTCCCTGTAATCACCCAACTCTCACCATTCAGTGGCTGACGACTTGGCGCAACGGGTGCATCCCAATGAATCCCTGCTGCCAACAAACGATCAACCACTTCGAGATTATGCGGCGCTTGGAAAAAGTCGACAATCCATTCTGCGGTAATATCACCAACGTCTGGTGTTTTCTTCAAGGATTCGAGATCTGCATGGCGAATCGCATCAAAGGTTTGGAAAGTATTGGCGAGCATGCGTGCCGTGGTTTCACCCACGCCTCGAATGCCGAGTGCATAAATAAATGCACCTAGTGTCGTTTTCTTACTATTTTCAATGGAATCGATAAGGTTTTGAACCGACTTCTCACCCATTTTTTCAATGGTCAGTAATTTTTCACGATGCTCATGCAAGCTATAAATATCAGCAACATCTTTGAGCAGATCCAAATGTAAAAGTGATTCCGCCCAACGGTCGCCTAAGCCCTCAATGTCCATAGCTTTACGCGATACAAAGTGACGAATCGCCTCAATACGCTGTGCAGCACAGTACAAACCACCTGAACAACGTGCCAAGGCTTCACCTTCTGGCATCACGACAGGAGATGCACAGACTGGGCAACATGCAGGTAACTGAACTTCTACCGTATCTACAGGGCGGAATTCAGGCCATACTTTTTCCACTTTTGGAATCACATCACCACTACGGTATACACTGACCGTGTCACCCACACGTACATCTAAACGATGAATTTCACCAATATTATGTAGGGTGACATTGGAAACTGTTACCCCACCGACTGCCACAGGGTTTAAACGCGCGACTGGGGTCAAAGTCCCTGTACGCCCCACTTGCCAATCAATATTTTCAACCGTCGTGAGCGCTGCGACTGCAGGGAATTTATATGCCGTTGCCCAGCGCGGTTCACGACTTAAAAAACCCAGTGTTTGCTGTTGCTTCAGGCTGTTTACCTTAATCACCATGCCATCAATTTCAACACTCAGGCTTGGACGATCAATAATCATTTGCTCATACGCAGCTTGTACGTCCTGAATGCTGTCACAAATAAAGTGACGTTCACCGACAGCAAAACCAAACTGTGTCAGCCATTCTAAGCTAGCAGACATGGTGGTTTGACCATGATGTGGTTCGCACTGTGCAATGCCATAGGCATAAAAAGCCAAAGGACGTGAAGCCGCAATTGCAGGGTCGAGTTGACGTAAGCTGCCTGCTGCTGCATTTCGTGGATTGGCAAAGGTTTTTTCACCTTTGGCTTCGTTTTCAGCATTGAGCTTTTCAAAGCCTGACTTTGGCATCAGGACTTCACCACGGACTTCTAGCAGACTTGGAATATCAGTCTGTGTAGAAGTCAGTACTTTAGGTAAATTACGAATGGTTTTTACATTTTGGGTAATGTCTTCCCCAGTTTCACCATCACCCCGTGTCACACCACGGACTAAAATGCCATTTTCATACCAGAGAGAAATCGCCAGTCCATCAAATTTTAATTCGACATCATATTCAATTTTTTGATTCGGTAAGCGCTCTTCCGCACGACGGGCAAAGGCAAATAAATCTTCTGCATTAAATACATTACCCAATGACAACATGGGTACTGCATGGGTTACAGATTCAAACTTAGACAAGGCCTTTCCACCCACTTTTGTGGTTGGTGTATCAGGTTGCACTAAATCAGGATGTTGCTCTTCTAAGGTTTTTAATTGGTGAAAAAGTTGATCATATTCACTGTCCTCAATTTCTGGCGTGTCCATGACATAGTAGGCATGGTTATGTTTCGCCAATAGTTGAATCAGTTGTCGCATCTGTGCAACGACAGTGGATTGTTGTGTCATACATTCACCATAAAAAAGGGCGGTTCATGCTCCGCCCTCAAATTTCATTATCTGTTGCTATTATAGAAACCCACTCGGTGAGTTTCAATCAAAGACGTTTAGACTTCGATAGCTTGACCTTGACGATAATCAATCGCTTGATGACGCCAATGTTCACGCATCTGCGGTGTAAATTCTTGGTTATTTTGATCATACACAGTACCGTCAATTTCACGGGCAATTAGACGTGAAATGCTATCCATGGTATCAAAGGCATTTTGTACATCGCTGTGTGGCAGCGCTAAGAAGAAAGCCAAACCTTTTACTTCTTCAGTCGATAAAGTTTCAAGATCAAAACCTTGCGCAGCGCCATCATTATTCATTTGCAATACAGAGAATAATAACTTTGTACCTTCTTCATCATAGCGATGGAAACAGGCCATTTCGCCAAAGCGTAAACCGTATTTCAGTAAAACTTTTAATGCTTTTTCACCCGACAAGGCACGGCTATCTGGGAACACATTTAAGGCGATATAAGTTTCCGCAGTTGCTAAAGCACTTTCTTCATCAACAATTTTTTGTTCATGTAAATGCGCATCCAAAATACTGCTTTCTTCATCAAAATCGCTGATTTCAGCTTTTTCAATTGCGCTATTTACACTAAATTCTGGCGCTTTTTCTACAGGAACAGCGTCTGCCTGAACGTTCGTCGCAGGAGTCGCGGCGTCATTGGCATCGGCGGCTACAGATGCAACCGTTGTAGATTCTGTTGCTTCGGTAGACAAAGTACTGTCTTCTGTTGCAGTTTGAGCTTTTTCAACTGAAACGGGATCCGTCGTAGTCGTCTCAGTCTTTGCAATAGCCTCAACGCTTTGCTCAGCTTGTTCTGTTGCCATTGCTTCTTGCGTTACATTCGCTTGAGCAGTTTCAATCGTTTCAACCGCTGTGACTTTTTCCTCAGCTAAGGTCGGCTCTACACGTTGCGTGGTTTCAGGTGTATTTAACTGATTTCGTACATGGCGCGGAATAACAGGTTGCTGACTATCAGGGTCAATATGTAATTCAGTGTCGAGTGATGGCGCTGCATCTGCAGGTTTACGAAACATCATTCGAATGCCCACAACCATGATAATTACAGCGATTACAATCCCAGCTATAGTGGTGATTTCCATGTTATGCCTCCGCAGCTAAACCGTATTCTTTGGCCTGCTCAATATTCACAGTCACTAATTTTGAAGTTCCTGGTTCTGGCATGGTCACACCAAGTAAGTCAGTTGCCATTGTCATTGCCAGTTTATTGTGTGTAATGTAGATAAATTGCACTTGTTCTGAAAGCTCTTTTACAAGATTACAAAATCTTCCTACATTTGCATCGTCTAAAGGTGCATCGACTTCGTCTAAAACGCAAAATGGTGCAGGATTTAGGCGGAAAATCGCAAAAACCAAAGCCAATGCGGTCAGTGCCTTTTCACCACCTGACAATAATGCCAAAGAGCTGTTTCGTTTACCCGGTGGTCGTGCCATCAGTTTTACACCCGATTGCCAACCATCTTCAAGGCTTAAACTTGCTTCACCACCATTAAATACTTTCGGAAATAACGCTTGAAGTTCTGTATTGACCTTATCAAAAGTGGTCATAAACAGCTTTCGCGTTTCCTGATCAATGCTTTTCATCGCAGCTTGCAGTTGTTCAACGGTCTTTTGCAAGTCATCAATTTGGTGGCTTAAATCATCAAAGCGTTTAGAAACTTCAGTATATTCTTCTGCCGCAGCCAAGTTGACTGCACCCAATTTATCAAACTGCTGCTGTGCTTTTTCTAGTTTTTGCTGATGGGATACCACATCAATGCTTAAACCTGTCAGCATTTCGCTGTTCATTTCTTTCAGCTGTTCAGAATAATGCTGCAAATCAGACTGCGCGGATTGCCAAGCCAAACGCTTTTCTTCCAATTGCGTACGCAATTTTTCATCTTGCTGTTGATGTGAATGGCGTTGTTCCGTCAATGTCTGTTGTTTGCTCTGAACATTATTGAGTTCAAGCTGCCAGTCATTCCAGGTTTTTTGTAAACGTTCAGTGACTTGAGCCTGCTCTGAATACTGTGACTCAAGCGCAGGCAATTCTAACTGTACCGGATCGACAAATTTCTTTGCCTGCTCCATCTGTCCAATAATTTGCTGAGTTTGCGCTTTCAAAAAGACCGTGTCTTTTTCTAATAATTCAATCTGTTGTTTTGTCTGTACAGACTGACGACGCACAATTTCCAATTCTTGCTGACTGTGTAATGCCACTTGCTGAGCACTTTCCAGTGCTAGACTCAACTCTTCAACTTGGAATTGCAAGGTTTTATAATTAGGCAAAGCTTGCTCAAGCTTCATCGTCAGCGCATGCAGATCTATTTCCAAATCATCTTTTTGCATGGCATCTTCTTCAAGCTGTGCTTCAAGTTGCTGCAATTGATCTTCTAACTGCTGCTTTTGTAAGGCAAAAGCCTGATGGGAACTTTGTACCTTCGCAATCGCAACATCAGCATTTTGAATGTCTTTTTGCCAATTTTTTAATTGGCTATGTTGCTGTTGCAGATTTTGCTGTAAAGCTTGTACGGCATTTTGTAACTCAGGCAATTGGCCTTCTAGTTGCGTCAGCTTTGGCTGCTGCTCTGCAAGTAATTCAGTCAATTCATCCAAACGAATACGGTGGCTCAATGCACCTTGCCCTGCTTGGCTGTCCTCATCATAGTCTAGACCAATAACCCAATCCGCACCGACATGATAACCATCGAGCGTGAGTATTGACTGACCTGCGGCCAGTTTAGCCTGATGGCTCAATGCCATCGTCAATGTTTCAGTAATCGCGACCTGCTGCCAGATCGAAAGTTGTGGTGCTTCAATCCACGTCGCCAAAGCGTCTAATCCAACGATTTGTGCTGCTGTGTGAAGACTGCCTTTGACCTGACGTGCAATACTGTCTTGAAAATTATCACTGTGTCCTAAGACTTGGGCACTCAGCCATTTAGACAAAAATTTCTCGACCAGTTGTGCATGCTGTTTACCTTGTGTGCTCAACTGCAACTGCTGCATTAAATGTTGACGCTGACTTTGCTGCTTTGGACTAGCTTTAATCATCAATTGATTTAGGTTTTTATGCTCTGACAACAGCACCTGTATCTCTGACTTTAGCTGCAACACCGTATTTTTGTGCTGTGCCTGCTGTTCTTGTGCAGCTGCAAGCTGTGCTTGAGTTTCGGCAATCACCAGCTCTTGTTGCACAATTTGCTGTTCGAGCTGCTGCTTATCTTGCTGATACTGCTCCAACTCATCTTGCTGCGCCTGATGCTGAATTTGACCTCGTTGCTGTTGCAGAGTCTCACGCTGTTGCTCAATACGACCAATATTTTTGGTCAATTGTTCACTCTGCGCCAACATCTGTAGCTTTTGCTGTTGCTGCTTTTCAACTTGCCCACGGCATTGTTCAAATTGTTGAACCGCTTGTTGATGCTGAGCTTTCAAATCGGCCAATTGTTGAGTCTGATCTTGACTACTGCTTTCTTGGCGCTGTAATTGCTCAACAAATCCATCTTGCTGTTCTTGCAGCGTTTCCAGTTGTAACTCTAATAGCTGTAAACGTTCTTTGGTTTGAGCTTTTTGCTTTTCAAGCTCCACCAAACTTGCCGAATTTTGTGCAAATAAACCCTGCTTTTGCTCCAGCGTCATTTTCAACTCAGACAGTTTCTTTTCCGCCTGTTGCCATTCGCTTTGTAATGGCGTGGACTGTTGAATAAGCCGTTGAAATAAAGCACTGGTGGAAGATAAGTCATGTTCTAAGGTGTTCAGCTCAGAACGCACCAGTTTGAAAGTTTCCCCAAGCTCATTCATGTCGAGCGTGTATTCTTGCTGTAAACGCATACTTTGTTCACATTGGAAAGACAGCACTTCAATTTTAATCGTGCGAATTTGGGTTTCTAATTCTTTGTATTGCACCGCCGTTTCAGACTGACGTTTTAAGGTTTTCAGCTGAGACTTTAGTTCGGATGCAATGTCTTCGAGACGTTCTAAATTTTGAGTGGTGTGTTCTAGATGCTGTAAAGTTTCACGACGACGAGCTTGATAGCGAGAAACCCCAGCGGCTTCTTCAATATACACACGCATTTCTTCAGGTTTGGCATCGACCAAACGGTTGATCATGCCCTGTTCAATAATCGCATACGAACGCGGACCTAAACCGGTACCTAAGAAAATATCAGTAATATCACGACGGCGGCATTTGGTGCCGTTGAGGAAATATTCGGATTTACCATCACGATTGACCTGACGGCGAACTGCCAGTTCAGTATAGGCATTATAAGCACCACCTAACTTGCCATAGGTGTTATCAAAACGCAGTTCAACACTCGCCATCCCGACTGGTTTACGCTTTGCCGTTCCGGTAAAAATAACATCTTGCATGGTGCCACCACGCAATTGACGGGCACTGGATTCACCCATAACCCAACGAATGGCATCAATCACATTGGATTTACCACAGCCGTTCGGTCCAACAACCGCACTACGGTTGCCTTCAAATTTTAGAGTTGTGCTATCGGCAAAAGATTTGAAGCCGGAAAGTTTTAAACTGCTTAAACGCATAATGTCCTGATCAGCGGCGTGAACGTCTCGCCCACGCTAATTCGATTTGTTTCATCCGTGTTAGTGATTCCAACACAAGGTTGCGTAAGTGTCGACAAAAATCTTCCATAAATAAAGTGGCTTGATGTGATTTTCTGATTAAAACTGCATCAGTCACTAATTTAAACAAATCAAAAGATTCTTGTAGTTCACGTCGTGAAATATTCAGTGTCAGGAAATAACTACGTCTGAGTGATGGCAACAATTCTTGGTAATAACGCATCAGGTAGGTATTTCCCACCATTTCATGCTGACGAGCCATGCCCTGAAAAATCAGATCATAAAACTTTTCAGTATTGCCTTGGCGAGTTTCCACGTCTAATTGTTCAAGTAATAACTGAATACGCTCAGCTTCATGGCTGCGCCACGTTTCCGCCATACGATGCACAATTTGACCCAACAATAATGCTGCAATATCAAATAATGAGCGCACTTGTAAAGCCGACATTTCAGAGACTAAGGCGCCACGTCGTGGGTAGATTTCAATGAGCTGAGTCCGTTCTAAAATCAATAACGCTTCACGAACAGAGCCACGGCTCACATCCAATTCGGCCGCGATTCTAAGTTCCTGAATTCGCTCGCCTTCGACCAACTCACCGCGAATGATTTGTTCACCGATGTGTTTGGCAATTTGTTCTGACAAACTGTCCGCTTCTTGTTGTTGCATACTGTTCCTATCTTTTTTTTATAAGATGCAATGTTCAGATTTACACTCAATCTATTTGCATTAGAAACGATAAGCAACCTAATTGAACATGACATTGTCTGACAATCTTGTGTCAACAAAGCCAATTTTTTCAGTCAAAACGGACAATCATGCGCCAAAGGCTTGCACACCTTGGTAAATAAAATAGCAGCCGACTGTTGTTAATAGACATGCAAAACAACGCTTTAGCATAAATGGCGACAACATATGAGCCACTTTCGCACCCAATTTCGCAGTGATGAAGCTCATTACACTAATCCCGATAAATGCATAAATATGGATATAACCAATGGTATTGGGAACCACGATATCGGCTTGATGACCAAACCACATAAAGCCGAGGGCCCCAGCAATCGCAATCGGTAAACCACATGCAGCAGATGTCGCGACCGCTTTTTGCATAATGACGCCGTTTTTATTCAAATACGGGACGGTTAAGCTACCACCACCAATACCGAAGATCGCAGAAGCAACCCCAATACCACCGCCTGCTGCCATTTGCATGGTTTGTGAGGGTAAATGTTTATTCGGATCGACTGGTGTCGCTGCACCGCGAAACATTTTAAAGGCCACCCAGACCGCAAAAAAGCCAATTAACAGTTGCAAACCCTGCCCTGATAAATAATCTGCAATGCCTGCACCGAGAAATGAACCGATCACCAAACCCGGTGCCAAATTCCGAAAGACATTCCACAGCACGGCACCTTTTTTATGATGCGCCGAAACCGAGCTAAGTGAAGTCACAATAATCGTGGCTAAAGATGTGCCCACCGCCATGTGCATAATCACACTGGGATCATACTGAAGTTGGGTAAAGACGATGAATAAAATCGGTACAATAATCAGGCCACCGCCCACACCAAATAGCCCCGCAGCAAAACCAGCGATTGCACCAATCAGTAAATATATGATTAACTCCATCAATATTATTCCACAACTCTCAGATTCAAATGGATTTAGAGACCAGACACTTACAGCAATTGCTGAGCACAGTACCTCAACCGCCTGAAGTTTTATTACTGAAGCCCATTACTACATCGACCAATGACGATGTCCGTGAGATTGCCAAAAAAGGCATTCAACATGTTTTGGTATGCAGTGAAGAGCAAACTCAGGGGCGTGGGCAACGCGATCATCAATGGGTCTCACCCGTTGGTAATATCTATTTAAGCACATTGCTGAATTTACAGACAGCGATAGATGGACGGCTTGCACTCGAAATTGCCTTAAATATCTTGCAAATGCCAAGTTTGCAAAATCTCGCATTAGAAGTGAAATGGCCCAATGACCTATATAGCCCACAAGGCAAATGGGGCGGGATTTTGATTGAACCAATTTCGCCACATCAAGCGATTGTCGGCGTGGGCATGAACTTATTTCCGATTCCATCCACAGGAATTGAGCAACGCGCAACGTCGTTATCTGAACTCGGACTTCACTCGCCAAACCGTTTACAGTTAATCGCTGAACTCTATGCAGCGATTCAACTTGCAGGTGAATGGTTCGATCATAACTGCTATAACCTCGCTGCACGATTCAACCATTATGCTGCATTTATGCAACAGCCCGTTGAGCTTGAACATCTGCGAGGCAAAAGCCAAGGCCGCTTTCTCGGTATTGAAAATGATGGTTCGATCAACATCCAAACTTCGCAGCGCTTAGAAAATCATTTCCAAGGTCGCTTACGTTTAGCAGATCAATCATAAACAGGATTGCAAAGGCCTACTGATGAAAAAATTATGGCTCGATGTCGGTAATACACGGCTGAAATACTGGATTACCGAATACGATCAAATCATAGAGCATGCTGCGGAACTGCATTTACAGTCGCCTGCCGAACTACTTCTCGGTTTGATCCAACACTTTAAAAGTTTGGACTTAGATCAGGTGGGGATATCTTCGGTACTCGACAAAAAAAATAATGATCGGATTCAAAAAATTCTTAAATTTTTAGCCGTTCCTGTCACTATTGCCAAAGTACATGCCGAATATGCGGGTTTACGCTGTGCATATGAAGACACCAGTAAATTCGGGATCGACCGTTGGCTGCAAATGCTGGCTGTGGTCAAAGACCCTACACAAAAATACTGTGTCATTAGCTGTGGCACGGCACTCACCATTGACTTAACGGATGGCTTACAACATTTAGGCGGCTATATTTTGCCAAATTTGTATTTACAACGTGATTCGCTCATCCAAAACACCAAAGGCATTAAAATTCCAGATGCCACCTTTAACGAGCTGTCTCCTGGTAAAAATACCATAGACGCTGTTCATCATGGCATCTTGCTCAGCTTGGTCAGCACCATTGAAAAGGTTCTCGATAAATATCCAAGTCGGTTAATTTTAACCGGTGGCGATGCTGCGCTATTTGCACGCTATTTAGAACAATACCAGCCAGCTGTCGAAGCAGATTTACTGCTTCGAGGCCTACAAAGTTATGTAAATGGTGTGTAATTTAGCTATTTATTTGATAGCAAACTGTGAAAGCGTGATGGCCAATGGTGATCACGCTTTTTTATTGAGGTTCATTTCATATAAGCGTGGTTACAAATTGTATCGCGATTCATGACCTTTTTTCGTCCAAGGAATTACAATAGCCTGCGATGATCGACAGATACATCAGCAACTTTATAATTTAAAAATGTCTTTCAAGATAGAATATAAGACGAAGAGTATAGATATGAAATTTAAAAATTTACTGGGTTTAAGCCTGCTCACCTCTACATTATTCTTCGGCGGTTGTACCACGACACAAAATCTAGCCAACTCTAAAATCCCTGCCGAAATCAAATCACAGCTCAGCACCTCTGAAGCAGTTTTGGGCTATTTTGGAGATGAAGATAATCCCGATTACTGCGGCTGCGTATCGTATATTGATTCAAGTTATTACATGACCCCAGTCAAAGACGGCTATTACCGTGTACTTTTAGGTCGTAATACCACAGGAGATTTTTTAGTTCAAGATTTTTACCAAGAAACCAAAACCCCTCAATCCTCACCTGCTTGGGTCAAAGATCCGATGAAACTATTTAGTTTTAGTGGCAGTGACATCGAAGGCCCAGTAACACTTTATCGCAAAAACGGCAAAGTAGAATCAACCTTTGTGAATCAAGATGGCGTGAGCATCCAAGGCGAAGAATTTTATCCAACAGGACAACGTGGCGCAGCGTATAAAGTCGATGAAAATGGCAATGATGCCTATCGCTTATGGTATGCCTCAGGAAAAATTGCGGCTGAATATGTCGTCGATACCGATGGTGAATATGTTGGTGCTTATAAAGCATGGCAGGAAGATGGTCGCGAAGCCAATGATGACATTGACGACATTCGTGAACGTGTTGCTTTAGAACTCGACTGATCTATCAAAAGATCGATCAAACAAAAAGGCGCAGATTGCGCCTTTTTTCTCTTCAATTGCACCTATTGCATGATCAATTTTAGTTTTCACGATTACCTGATTTACAAAACACGCGATCTATTAAACACGCGCATACAACCTACCTAAGCCGTTAAAATCGGCTTTAATACGTGCCACAGTTGTGGAATCTCAGAAAAGCCATCCTGTGCTGTGAAATGCCCCGCTTCTTTCACCTCATAAATTTGTGCATTTATAAAATTGCCCAATTGGATCGCAACCGGCGGCGGCACGATAGGATCATTGGATGAAATCAAACTGATACAAATTGGCATATAGGTCTGTAAAACACCACTATCCATTTTTGCACGTTGAATAAATGCGGTTAATTCAGGTTGTGTCGGTAAACTACTTTTAAAACCCGATACAAAAACGCCCGCTTTAATCCGCGTGCCATGCTTTTCAAAATATTGATTGAGATAATGCAGCGTGGTTAAACACCCCAAACCATGTGCAATCACAATGGTATTTTCATCCAAATCAGGCATTTGCAACGCTAGAAATTTCTGCCAATGGTCAAAATCAGGTTGTGCCGCATTTGCCATCACGATGCGTCGAGAATAATGTCCTGCTTCTTGCAGCTTTCGTCCCAACCAAGGAAACCAATGATCATTAGGCGATGCATCATGACCATGAACAATATAGATCTTTTGGCTTTCTGGCGTATGCGGTGTATTCATGATTTGATTCTTATTTTAGGTGATTATTTTTAGTGAAGCTTTCAATTTGCAGTTCGGCAAATTTTCACCTCTGTTTTAAACCTGTCACCTACACGCTCTCAATGTCAATTTGGCATCTTTTTGTAATGATTTAGCTCAGTTCGGTATCTATCTGCTGGTATAGCAAGATTCCTTCATCCAGTACTTGCTATCAAATGTACCCTACCACTTTACTTGAACGCACAGTCTCGTCAAATTGCAGCCATAAAAAAAGGCGCAGAAAGCGCCTTTTTTTCAGTCCAAATTACTTCGGATCTTTACTGCCAAACAATGGACCCATGCCACCGCCGCCAAATTGTTTTTGCATATTGCCTAATGATTTCATCATTTTTGCCATACCCGTTGGGTTGGCAAATTTCTTCATCATTTTCGCCATTTGCGCATGTTGCTTGATGAGTTTATTCACTTCAGCAACATCCATACCACAGCCTGCTGCAATACGTTTTTTACGGCTTGGATTCATCAAGTCTGGGTTACGACGTTCTTTAATGGTCATCGATTGAATAATCGCTTCCATTTTCTTCACTTGCTTTTCAGGATTTGCTTGTGCAATTGCATCTTGAATCCCTGAGTTGCTCATGCCTGGAAGTTTATCCAGGAAGCCCATCATACCGCCCATTTTGTTCATTTGTTCAAACTGCATCAGCATATCTTCAAAGTTGAAGCTACCGCCTTTTTGCAGTTTTTTCGCCATTTTTTCGGCTTTTTCTTTGTCGATTTTACGTTCAACTTCTTCGACCAAAGAAAGTACGTCACCCATACCCAAAATACGCTGTGCGATACGTTCAGGATGGAATGGCTCTAAGGCATCGAGTTTTTCACCCATACCCAAGAATTTAATCGGCTTGCCAGTAATGGCACGAACAGAAAGTGCTGCACCACCACGTGCATCACCATCCGTTTTTGTCAGGATCACACCCGTCAAAGGTAAGGCATCATTAAAGGCTTTTGCCGTATTCGCCGCATCCTGACCGGTCATGGCATCAACCACGAACAATGTTTCAGTCGGCTTAATCGCTGCATGAAGCTCTTTAATTTCATCCATCATTTCGTCGTCTACATGTAAACGACCTGCTGTATCGACAATCAAGACATCAGCAAATTGAATTTTTGCTTGCTCAATCGCACGATTTGCGATGGTAATCGGTTTTTCGTCTGCGCTTGATTCAAAGAAAATCGCGCCAACTTCACCTGCAACCGTTTGTAGCTGCTTAATCGCTGCTGGACGATAAACATCGGCAGACACCATTGCTACTTTTTTCTTTTGACGCTCTTGTAAGAAACGTGCAAGTTTTGCCGCAGTAGTTGTTTTACCCGCACCTTGCAAACCTGCAAGAAGCACAACAACTGGTGGTTTTGCCGCTAGGTCTAGGCTTTCATTCGCCTCACCCATCATTTTGGTCAATTCGTCATGAACGATTTTGACGAAAGCCTGCCCCGGTGATAACTGAGTCATCACTTCTTGGCCCAATGCTTCTTCCTTAACTTTCGCGATGAATTCACGAGTTACAGGTAACGCAACATCGGCTTCAAGAAGTGCCATACGTACTTCGCGTAACGTATCTTTAATATTGTCTTCGGTTAGCTGCCCTGAGCCAGTAACATTTCTTAAACTCTGCGTGAGTCGTTCTGTTAAGGTATCAAACATTGCAAAATCCGCTTAAAATAGCCATGAGCAAAAAATTGTTTCTTAAAATAGAAAATTTATGCATAGAATGCTATAGGATACTTTAGTTCTTGCAGAATTTATATAAATGAATATTCAACATCCTGAAAAAGGTTTGACATGATCAGTCTCCCCTTGGTTTACACGATCCTAGCATTAATCGCTTATACCACGTCTTTTTGGTATTTATTCAGCCATTTAATGTCTAAACGTGCGCCGAACCATTGGTTTATTGGTGTTGTACTTGGTTTAGGCATGTTATTGCATGCAGGTGTTTTATATAACGATATGTTGACGCCTATGGGTGTCAACTATGACGTGTTCAACCTGATGTCATTTACTTCAGGTCTCATGCTATTACTCAGTGTGTTATTTAGTACCTATCGACCTGTGCTGGCAATGAACCTGTTGGGCATTCCTGTGGCAGCGACGGGATTGATTTTGGGCTTTGCATTTAGTCGACAAAATCAATTTATAGAACAACATTCACTGGGTTTAGACATCCATATTATTTTGTCACTTTCCGCATATGCCGTCCTGCTGATGGCAACAATTCAAGCGGTTATTTTGCGTTTACAAGACCGTGAACTAAAAAACAAGCAGAAAAAGCGTGTATGGGTGAGTCTGCTTCCATCCTTCCAAGCCATGGAATCTTTGCTATTTGATTTATTGATTGCTGGATTTGCACTACTGACCGTGGCACTTGGGTTTGGTTTCTTCACCATCGATAACTTCTTTGCACAGCATTTGGCGCATAAAACTGCCTTTAGCATCATTTCATGGTTCGTCTATGGTGCCTTGCTCATTGGGCATTATCGATTCGGCTGGCGTGGTCAAAAAGCCATTCGCTTTACCATTATTGGTTTTTGTCTCTTGGCAGTCGGCTTTATTGGTTCTAAGTTTATTTTAGAAATGGTTTTAGGCCGCTAAGTCGACGATGAAACGATTTTAAGTTTTATAAAGAAGTAAGTTTTATTACGAAGGGAGCTAAGGCTCTCTTTTTTTATAGCTTGATTATTCACACAGAAATAACAGGCATAAAAAAAGCGCTATACAGCGCTTTTTTTTCATTACGTCTAAATTATAGAGCAACGATGTTTACAGCATTCGGGCCTTTTTGACCTTGAGCGATGCTGAAAGAAACCTTTTGGCCTTCTTGCAAAGTTTTGAAGCCAGAACCAGTGATTTCGCTGAAGTGAGCAAAAACGTCAGGACCGTTGTCTTGTGCAATAAAACCGAAACCTTTAGTTTCGTTGAACCATTTAACTGTACCAGTAACTGTATTAGACATAATAATACCTATTAATTTGTTGATTTAGCCATTGGATGATGACTGACTATAACTTGGAAAATAATAAAGAATTGAACTTCATTTCTGTAAAAAACGAAGGATTATGACTAACACTGCGATACTTAAAGAAAATTTACGAAACAATACTTTTTTTCTAGTTGCAGCCATCATACATGAAATCTTAAAAGATTCAAGCACAGTATATGTTGTTGATTCCATTAAAAAACAACAGTAAAAGCCATCTTCTTATTATTACTATCCATCTGTATTTACTCATTTTATTGTTTAAGTTTTATGTCAGTCAAGACTTTACGACTTTGGTCCTAATTTCACCAAATAATTACATAAAATTTTGTGATTTCGTATTCCGCGTCACCAGAAGCACAAAACCTAGACATCCCTTTCAAAACCACGTATAACTCCGTTTTTCAATTTTTGGCTGTGTGACCGTGAAACTTGTTCTTGCGCCGATGGAAGGCTTAACCGACCCAATTATGCGAGATGTGTTGACGCATGTGGGGAGTTTTGACTGGTGTGTAACCGAGTTTATCCGTGTCACGGACTCTGTCCTGCCCGACCATATTTATCATAGCTATTGTCCTGAACTAAACAATGAGGGCAAAACTGCAGCAGGAACACCGGTTCATGTGCAGTTCTTAGGTAACAATCCCACTATGCTCGCGGCAAATGCTGTACGCGCGGTAGAACTTGGTGCCCCTGCAATTGATATGAACTTTGGTTGCCCTGCAAAAACCGTCAACCGCCACCGTGGCGGTTCAGTTCTGCTAGATGAACCTGAAGTGGTGTATGAGCTAGTCAAAGCTGTGCGTGACGCCGTTCCGAGTCATATTCCTGTATCGGCAAAAATGCGTTTGGGCTATATGGACCGTAACTTCACTATGGAAAATGCGCATGCCATCGAAGATGCCGGAGCTGCATGGGTTACAGTCCATGCGCGAACCAAAGCCGATGGTTATACCCCGCCTGCCTTTTGGGATCAGTTGCAACCCATTCGTGAAGCATTGAAAATCAATGTGATTGCCAACGGTGAAATTTGGAATAATGCCGATGCCAAACAGTGCCAACTCGAATCCGGTTGTGAAGACCTAATGATTGGTCGTGCTGCGGTGACCACTCCTGACATTACACAGTGTATCCGTCGTAATACCGATGAGCCGCTGATTACATGGCATGAACTACTTGGCTTACAAATTCGTTTCTTAAATGGCTCGTATAAGAAAGAAATGAATATGGTCGGTCGTTATAAACAATGGCTCGGCATGATGTCGAAGCACTATCCAGAAGCCAAAGTCCTTTGGGATGAAGTAAAACGTGTCAAACCACTCGATGAAATCGTGGAAAAACTCAAAGCCGGTATGTAAGTTTTAAAACACATATCTCAGCGTAGCCGCAAAGCCTTTGAACACACCTACAGTGTTCAAAGGCTTTGTTGTTTTGCAAACTCTAAAATTGCATCGATCTCATCTGCCAAAAACTCTTTTGGGTGTTCCGAAGTCGGGTTCATCACCAAGCTTGCGCCTTTGGTAATCGCAAATAATTTTTCAGCACTGATCATGACAAACTCTGCATCTGCGCCAACATCCTGTTGAAGCATCGCAAGACTCAGAAAGAATGGAATGGCTTGCTCGCCCTGCTCCGTTTCCATCAATTGAAAATGCAGATGCTGCTCAGCATCACGCTCACCCAAACAATACACTTGGCTAGCTAAAAGTTTCTGATAAAAGTCTTGGTATTGCTCAGGATGATCTAAAGTCGATTCATAAAGATGTTGCAGCGTGTCGTTCATTGTTATTGTCCGTCTATTTTTATCATTCAGATACTGTTCACAATCCACAGCATACAGGAAGTTTATGAATTATGTCGTTGATTTAAATCTTCAATGTGCTGTCGATTTGTTTTCCACGATTTTTCTAAAATTTCTTTTTCTAAACGCAACTGTATTCGTTTAAGTTTCATTTCAGAGATCACCGGTTGCTGAAAAGTTTGAACATAGTCCACCCAAGCTGTACCCAGAAATACATTCGGCGGCATCTCTGTTTTAAACACCGCTTCAGGCATAAAAACAATCACAGAATGCATATTGTCTTTATCCACAATATCGCTCAACACCTGCTCTAACACTTTCATATGTTTATAATTTTGGTGAATCGGATTTTGAAATTTAAAACTTTTTTTATAAATCTTTTGCGTCCATTGTTTTTGTCTCTCGCTCCCAAAAATCCAGCCCTTATAGTTTTTAGTTTCAATCACAAACACACCAAAAGGGCTTAAAAGAA
This sequence comes from Acinetobacter sp. YH12219, assembly GCF_013417875.1. NCBI lineage: Bacteria > Pseudomonadati > Pseudomonadota > Gammaproteobacteria > Moraxellales > Moraxellaceae > Acinetobacter > Acinetobacter sp. YH12219. The sequence goes on along the minus strand of NZ_VPDC01000010.1, from coordinate 34,609 downwards.
GATGATCAATCTGAGTCGTAGCTCCCTCGCCATCTGGTAAGGTCAAATCATTTAACAATATATAATGGTCTTTCAAATAAAGTTTGACATGAACGGTGACAGCAAACTCCCCCATTTTCCCCTTTAAATATGGTTTAAATGCTTTGATTGCCCCCACAATCAGTAACAATGGAATTAGCCACCAAAACGTCGAAATGAGGGGGGCAAAAATTTGAGAAAGATTCATTGATTTGATTCATTACTTTAAATTACTGATGTTACCCACATAAAAGTAATTTCGCATTTTTAAAATGATTTTTAAGCCTATTCGCCGGAGTCTTACATCTAGGGTTTAAATAAAGGGATTAGCCTTCGGCTGGAGGTACTTTTGTTTCGGCAAAATGAGAAGCGAAGCTTCGCAAGGAAACCATCTTGCGGAGCAATGCTCCTCACCGCAAAACTCGTTCACCACCGTCAAATTATTCAAAGCATCGCAAAAACATTTTTGATTAGGCGGCATCCTGTCTCAAACACTTGCGGATGACGTTAACGCGTATCGTTCTTTCTTTGAAGCGAATTGTGCTTTGATGTTACTGCGTAACATCAATTAAATAAGTATATTTTCTATTTTATTGTAATTTCTCAATTTTTAACAATATTTCTTTATTTTCTAGACCACCCGCAAAACCCACTAATTTTCCATTTGCGCCCACGACACGATGACAAGGTGCAATAATTGAAATTGGATTTTTACCATTGGCTGCACCGACAGCACGTACGGCTTTGACATTGCCGATCTGCTCTGCAATTTGTTTATAGCTGCGAGTTTCTCCAAAAGGAATCGTCAGTAAAGCTTGCCAAACTTGTTGCTGAAATGCGGTGCCTTCAAAGTCTAGCGGCAAGTCAAATTGCTGTCTTTTACCTGCAAAATATTCATTTAATTGCTGTGCGGTTTTGAGCAAAATCGGGTGTTGCAGATCTTCAACCAAAGCCGCCAATCGCACACGATTAGGGTTTTCATTTTCCCAAAGAACAGCCACCAATGCGGTTTCATGTGCAACAAGTTTTAATTGTCCAACGGGTGAATCTAAAAACTGATAAGAAAGTTGCATGACATACTCCAAGCTCAAAATCGCAACACTTCATTATTCAGGAGGACGATAATTTCATCAAGACTAGTCCTGAAATAATCAGGACCGCAGCTAGCATACGCATGGCATTGGCAGGCTCACCCAATACAACGATGCCGAGGATAAATGAACCCACTGCACCAATGCCTGTCCATACTGTATAGGCTGTACCCAGCGGTAAGGATTTCATTGCATAAGACAACAAAGCGAAACTTGCGATCATGAAAACAATGGTCAAAATACTTGGCGTCAGTTTGCTAAAGCCTTCAGAGACTTTCATACAATATGCCCAGACCACCTCAAGCAATCCCGCTACAATTAATAAAACCCAAGCCATATTTTTACCCATAAAAAAAAGCACAAAAGGCTTTTACCTCTGTGCTTTAGAACATATTAACTTGAAGATAATTTCATCAAGATTAGACCAGAAATGATCAGTACTGTGGCTAACATCCGCATAGCAGTTGCAGGCTCACCGAGTATAAAAATACCCACGAGAAATGAGCCAATCGCGCCGATTCCTGTCCAAATGGTATAAGCTGTTCCCAGAGGCAACGTTTTCATGGCATAGGCTAATAAACCAAAGCTCAGGATCATAAAAAATAAAGTGACTAAACTTGGGCCAAGTTTTGTAAAGCCTTCTGAGAGCTTCATCGAATAGGCCCAAACGATTTCAAAAATACCAGCGAATACCAGAACAACCCAGGCCATGATGCCTTCCTCCATATTAGTAGAGTCAGGTCGTCCTGACGATTTTTCTTACTGGCTTTGATCAAAGATGTAAGGGAGGTCGTTCCTCCGAATATTGTCTCAGTATAGCAAATATGCTGAATTTTAGTGCAGTCTTTACATTTTTTGACCAAATTCAGGGCGTTATTCAGTTGAGTAAAACTCTAGTGCAGATGATTTGCGCCAAAACATAGCATGTCTGTTCAAAGGATAGATTCAGACATAAAAAAAAGGCATCACAAAACCTGTTGATGATGCCCTCTTTATTTGGTCTATTCGCAGATTAGAACTTCAGACGAAGTCCTGCGCCATACCACCATTGTTTTTCACTTCTAGTTTCAGCTTGCCATGCCGTATGCTGATTTCCTTTTTCGTAGCTGTAAGCAACATCGATAAAGGGCATTAACTTTTTATTGATTTCATAGCGTGTTTCTAGCCCTAGCCATACAGAACTGAGTCCTGTTTTTTGTGCATAAGCAGAGTCATCACTCAGCACCACATCTAGGTTCAAATATGGTTTTAAAATCAATTTTTGCGTCAGCAGCAAATCACGTTCGATTTCTAAAGAAAAACTGACCTGTTTATCTGCACCAAGATATAAATAAGCATCGGTTTCAAAGAAATACGGTGCCAGACCATGCAGACCCACCACAGCATCTAACTGTTCCTTGTCCATCACTTGATGTTCATCGACCCGATAACGTGCACCAATTTGCGCATCCCAAAAGTCGGAGATCATACGGCTATACATCACTTGAGCCGCATAATCAGCGTCTTGAGATTCTGCTTTATCCGCATGTAATTTGATGAAGAGCTTATTTTCATCGGTCCCGATTCGACTCTCAATTTCGGTCTTTAAACTTCCACGGCCATCGGCATTATTGAGCCATCGATTGTCTATCTCAGTCGCTTGATAAATCTGTCCACCATGTTCACGCTTATGATCAACAGGGTGCTGCGCAGAAGCAGCACGTGACGCAATAGATGATGCATTTGCATGTTCTGCATGTTCTGCATGTTCTGCATGTTCTGCATGTTCTGCATGTTCTGCATGTTCTGCATGTTCTGCATGTTCTGCATGTTCTGCATGTTCTGCATGTTCTGCATGTTCTGCATGTTCTGCAGTATGCTCCATCTTGTTCGATTCGATCCTTGTTTGCATCACTTGATGCGACGAATCATGTGAGGGCGACTCATGTTGAGCTGACATTGGCATGCTGCGATGTGCATCTTGCGCCATGGTCATTTGAGTGACCGATGCCAAAGCTAAACTCAATACCGTATACGTGCATGGTTTAATGATGCGCATGAGACACCTCCTTTTGCGGCACAGATGCCGTTTTAGTATTCTCTGCGACCTTTGCGACCACAAGTTTATTCATCATCCCTGCAGACATGTGATACAGCAAGTGACAATGAATCGCCCATTCCCCTAATTCATTGGCCGTTAACAGAGCCGTGACAGTTTTCCCCGGCGGCACAATCACCGTATGTTTATTTGGCATTTCAGAAGACACTTGCCCATTTTCCAATTGCATAAACATGCCATGTAAATGCATCGGATGCGCCATCATGCTGTCATTGACAAATTTCAGTCGAATTCGTTCACCATATTTCACCTGAAGTGGTTCGGCTTCACTGAATTTTTTGCCATTCATGGTCCACATGTAGCGTTCCATCGTTCCACCCAAATGAATGACCAAATCTTGCGTCGCTTCACGTGTATCAGGCTGCGGGGTTAACGCTTTTAAATCACTATATTGCAGCGCCTTGTCACCGACAGGTGTTGAAGCATTGGCCCAGCCCATAACCATTTCTGAATTTTCAACTGCCTGCTTCTCCTCTTTAGACTGTGCATGTTCCATCGCTGTATGCATATCATGCTTCGTTGATGAATCCATTAAAGAGTGGTTCATAGAGGAATGATCCATCACGCTATGATCCATATTGGCATACGCTGAATCAGACATGTTCTGTTTATGCATCTCTGGATGCTGCATAGTAGTATGCGCAGGCATTGGGGAATGGTCCATGTCATGCCCCATTGCAGCATGATCATGTGCTTGATTCGGCTGAATATTTGATGGATTGACAGTATGCGCGCTGTGCTCATGAGCATTCGCTTGCTGGCTTGCTGAAGTTTGGGTTGAACCTGTAGCAGTATGTCCCATGTTGCTATGGTCCATATCCGACATTGAACCATGGCCCATATCTTCCATGGTCAACAAAGCGCGTGGTCGAGCTTTTGGCATGTGAATGCCTGAGTGCTGAGGCTGCGTTTCATCATGTAAAGTGCCTATCGCAAATCCTGTCCGATCAATCGATTCAGCTTCAATCTGATAATGCGCAGACTTAGGCTCTACGATCACATCGTAGGTTTCCGCTGCACCAATACGGAATTCATCAACATCGACTGGTTTGACCGCTTGACCGTCTGCACTGACCACCGTCATTTTGAGCTGAGGAATACGCACATCAAAAAACGACATAGCCGCAGCATTTACAAAACGAAGTCTGACTTTTTCATTGGGCTTAAACATCCCCGTCCAGTTCTGCTGTGGTGTTTTGCCATTCACTAAAAACGTATAACCCGTGACATCAGACAAATCCGTTTTCAGCATACGCATCTGATTCCACATCGAACGATCTTGCCAAGTGTTTTTTAAACCCGTTCGTTTAATTTGCGTCCATACATCTGAAACTGTTTCACGTTGATTTTGATAGTATTCGGCAGACTTTTTCAAATTTGCCATGATCTGAGCGCTAGATGATTCATGAAAATCCGACAGCATGACCACATAATCACGTTGCGTCTGTTCATGTACGGCAAGTGCTTGTTTACCTTTCGGATAAATTACCAAAGCGCCATACAATCCGTCTTGTTCTTGGCCTTTGGAATGCGCGTGATACCAATACGTTCCGCTTTGACGGACTTTAAATTTATAAGTAAAGCTACCATCCGGCTGAATTTCATTGAAACCATTAAAGCCGGGTACACCATCCATTAAACCGGGCAGCAATAGACCATGCCAATGCACCGAGGTATTTTGTTTTTTGAGCTGATTATGCACATAGATGACCGCATCATCGCCTTCTTCAAACTCCAGTAAAGGGGCTGGAAACTGACCATTGACACTGATTTTCTTGACCGCTTTACCAGTCAAATTGATGGTCTTTTCATCAATATTCAGATGATATTCTTTAATGGCTGCAAACGCCCACGTTGGAGACAGCAGACACACCCCGAGCACGAGGCCTGACTTAAATAAATTAGACATGACTTAACCTTTATAAAATAACGAAAAAACGTATTTAAAACTCAGGTTAAGCTTGCGGAGGTCTTAGAATTTCTTGCCAAAAGCCTTTTAAATGCTGTCCAGCAAAAATAAAACGAGGAGGTTCTGCATAAAGATGCACATTGACGGTTTGCAATGCAACCAATGCGCTATCGAGATAAGAGGTACTGATTTGGCAATGTGCGAGTGTACAGTCCTGACAGTCTGTACTTTGTGTCGTTGAATGATGCACCTGACCATCTTGCAGTGCAGATGTCGCATCTAAAGATTGATGACAATCCATCATTGAAATGACTTTAGGTGTTGCTTGCTTGCCATGATGTGCTGCATGCTCTGGAACAGCTTGCCGCTGATTTTGATGGCAATTTGCTATATTTGAATGTGAAGGATCAGTATGTGCTGCATGAACTGATGCCTGATGGGCATTCGCAGTCATCATTTGTTGATGTTGAAAATTTTGCTGTGCACTGACCACACTGCTCCACCCCATGACAAACGCCATGAGCCAAGCAAAGCCAAGATGCTTACGCAAAAAATTGAACAATTTAGTACCCTAATTCAACCCAATGATGTACATGTGACAACATGTCCCTATTAACACATCTTTAGAAACATCACGCGATCAGTTCAGCTGAAATCCGAATGAAACACCACGATGATATTATTTACGATTCAAATGCAATCACATGACATTCGTATCAACATGACATGCAGCTCGACCTATTTATCCATCATGAACGATACTTTCAGAAATATCTAAAAGCACTATCCAGTGCGATCGATGATGTGTTTTGCCAGTCGCAGCTTATCTCAATAGTTGCTAACAGCATAATTAATTGTGAAGTTATTCACAACAGTTTTAAATTTATTGCGCTGTCATAAAAATCAGCGCATATCTTCCAATTAAAACATAAAAGTTATTTTTTAAACTGATTAATTATTTACCATAGATTAATAAACATACAGCATTTCAAACACTTTACCCCATAAAAAAAAGGACTCAACTGAGTCCTTTTTATACTTAATACGTCTAATTATTAAACCATTGATGCACAATCGTTTATAATTTATCCAAGTTATCCATATAGTTATCTACACAGATATCCATACAGTTATCCATATAGTTATCCACAAGCAAGGAATAACTTATACCCAAAGACTTAAGCCTCTTGAGCATGCACTTTTGCCAACTCTGAACGCATGTCATCAATTACAGCTTTATAATCAGGCTTACCAAAAATCGCTGAACCAGCCACAAACATATCTGCACCAGCTTCAGCAATGTCACGGATATTGGCTGGAGTAACACCACCATCCACTTCTAAGCGAATATCACGACCTGAAGCATCAATAATTTTTCGTGCTTGACGCAGCTTTTCCAAGGTCATTGGAATGAACTTTTGACCACCAAAACCTGGGTTCACACTCATCAACAAGACTTGGTCAACTTTATCTAAAACGTAGTCTAAATAATGCAGAGGTGTCGCAGGGTTAAACACCAAGCCCGCTTGCGCACCGCCAGATTTGATTAACTGTAAAGAGCGGTCAATGTGGTCAGTCGCTTCTGGGTGGAAAGTGATGATATCTGCGCCAGCTTCCAAGAAATCACCAATCATACGGTCTACCGGCGAAACCATTAGATGCACATCAATTGGCGCCTTAATGCCGTATTTTTTCAATGCCTTACAAACGCCCGCACCAAAAGTTAAGTTCGGTACATAATGATTATCCATGACATCGAAATGAACAACATCTGCACCGGCTTCTAGAACGTTTTCAACTTCTTCACCTAAGCGCGCAAAGTCTGCTGACAAAATTGAAGGTGCGATTAAGAATGGCTTGGACATGAAAAACCTAGCTTTGAAAAGGGAGTGATTGACGCATTATAGCAAATTGTCCCCCTATTCGCTGCCCACGCCCTCAGTCGTTTTTTCGATACTGATGATTGAGATCTCTATAATAAAAAAACCTAGGATGAACTGATGTTACGCAGTAATATCAGAAGCGTAATTGGTTCAAATAAAAGAAAGATACGCGGTAACGTCATCCGCATTTGTTTGAGACAGCACTACTTCTCATCAAATTTTTTTGCAATACTCTAAATAAATAGACGCTAGAGAGCGAGTTTTGCGGTGAGGAGCATTGCTCCGCAAGATGGTTTCCTTGCGAAGCTTCGCATCTCATTTTGCCTAATGAGAAACATCGTTTCGTAAGAGTACCTCCAGCCGAAGGCTAATCCCTTTATTTAAGCCCTAGATGTAAGACTCCGTCGAATTGACTTAAATATCATTTTAAAAATGCAAAATTATTTTTTGCGTGCGTAACATCAGTGATTAATATGGATAAAGATCTCAGGGATAGAAACACAGCGTTGCATATTTAGACTTAACGAGCATCTATGTACTTTGCTAAGTTAAAGGACTGACAACTTAACAATAAAATTGCATCTATGAAAAGCTCAACACAAATCACCACCACCCAAGCAGCACGTGTTGCTAAGCGCTTAGTCAATCATTGGAAACATAAATTTGAAGTCAATGAACAGCTCATTGGAGAAAATACTGCATTCAAGATTCAACTACCGTCTGCAGAGGTTAGCCTTCTACCACAAGCTGCGTTTTTAGACGTGGTGATTTCAGCCCAAGATCCAAGCACAAATCTAGATCAATTGGAACATGTGGTATTAGATCATTTGATCCGCATGGGACAAGAAGAACTCAGTGCAACATGGCAACGCGAACCATAGTCTACGTCGCCATATTGTCAAAGCCTTTCACTCAATGCTGATGTGATTGATAATTTCTGACTGCATCAATACGGGCTTTCGTCGCTGGATGTGACTCAAAAAAGTCTGTCCAAGATCTCTGATCTTTGGCAGTTTCATCCTTTGCACCTTTCTCTTTTGCTGTTTCACCATCAGCTTCATCCTCCATACGTTGTAAGAAGTTTGCAAAATGTGCCGTTGGAATTTGATGTTTTGAAAGTTGTTTTAAGGCATATAAATCTGCTTCTGATTCAAAGTCTCGTGAGTAACTTGCACCTACCGCAGCCACTGGCAAACTGGTGAGAATGTCAGAGCCATCCCCTGTAATCATCAACAAAATAATACTGATGCCTAAACCTGACAAACTTTGCTGCAAACTATGGCGTTGAACTAAATGCCCCTGCTCATGTGCAAGCACACCTATGAGCTCATAATCATTTTTCGCTAGTTTAACCAACTCATCTGTCACGATAATGGTGTTATTGGGTATCGCCAATGCATTTGCACCGATGCTACCACCACCACGGAATAACAACTTCGCAGGTCGATTTTCAGCCACCAATTGTTGATATTCTTGCTTCAGCTTGTCTTGACGTGCTTGTGGCAATTTCGTGGGTTCAGTCATATCAATAATATATTTTTCCGCCTGATCACCCCAACTCTTTAAAGCTGTCTCAGGAAGTTGGTTGGCCACCACATGTGACGCTGCTGGTATTCCCCATTTAATCAATACAAAAGCAAACGCCACCACGAAAATCACACTAAAAATGATTAGAGAAGGTGAACGCTCTAACTTCCAAATCGAATGCCAACGCGACTTTACATCTAGATTAAACCACTCTGGCAAGGGTTGATGAAACTCTAAACGAGCATCGTTCTTTAACTCGATCACTGGCTGAATATCACCCAAAGCACCGATCAGCGTCATATCTTGATAGGTGTAATGCTGTGTTTGTTCTAGGTCTTGACCATAACGCACAATCACAGCATGTTCCCCATCTGCGCTGATTTGAGCAACAAAGGGTTTTGACACTTTCCCATCATAATAGGTTGCATTCACTACTGATGTTTTCATGTAATTCACCTGCGTTATAAGGAAATATCTAGGTCAAAAATATCGGATAATTCTTCAGCAATCGCATTGTGATCTTGCTGCATTTGATTTTGTAATTGGTCTGGATCATCGACCAACATTAAGTGCAAAGATTCAGTCTGATATTTATATAGTCGTACAACTGCCCATGGTGTCAGTAAACCGAGGCTAATCACTTTAGCCAACCAATTGCTCAAGACAATCCATGCATAGCGCCATTGATTACAGTCCGTATGAAACTGACTGCGGCTCAAAGTAGTGTTATTCCAAGTAGTAATAAATATACGTGCAGCTGTGAGTGGCCAAATAAACATGTAGCCAATCAAATACATACCAAAAATAATGAAGACATAAGATGCGTCATTTAAACCATCTGAGCTACCAAACAATATCGCAAAGATTACTGCTAGCAATGCACCAAAGCCCATAAACAGAAATAAAGGCACATACATGGCACGCATATAATCGCCCCAAGTATTATTCAGATTAAATTTCAACTGACCCAGATACAAATGATTCAGACATTCACGTTTATATAGCCAGACCGCAACTGGTGTAAACAAACCAAGGGTAAAGACAACCACTGCAAGACATTTAACAAAGCACCAATACGCGCTTTTATTTGTCCCTGAAAAAAAGAATCGGCTATTACTAAACTTACTGTTGCGAGCACGGAAACGAATCGTAGATCGAATGAGCCAAGGAACTGCGAAAAAGATCAGGACAAAGCCCGCTAAGAAAGCTTCCCAAGAATATTTTGCAGCAAAAGAGAAACCACCATAGACCACTAGCGCAATGATGCGTCCAACTAAAATTTTTGTAGGCAAACCAGTAAAGTCAAAACGACGCTGAAATACCCAAGTATTACCGTAAAAATAACGTAAACGGCGGACCTTTGCCCAAGGCGCATAAAGTCCAAGCGTGACAATTGTCAGTAAGATATTTACGATCCAAATACCGAAATATTCAGACGCATTACCTTTAAACCTAAAATGATAATTTCGTCCCAAAACATCAGCCTGTTCTGTCTCACCAAATAGACTCGGTGAATTCATCACGGGCAGCTCTGGCGGAAGCGGCGTTTCCATTTGTGAATTTTGCATAAGTACCCTAAATTATTTTTTTTGGTATGTCGAATTTATTCATTTGCATGGCAATGCACATCACCATGCTTTATTTATACGTATATCAAAGCAAGCTATGCCTCAATATTTTTTTAACCACTGGCTTTTAAATTAATGAACTACTGTTTGCAATTGGACAGCGTGAAATTGCAAATGATCGTCCATAAAACTTTGAATAAAATAATACCCATGATCATAGCCAACATGTTCACGCAGTTCGAGTGGCTGCCCAACTTGCTCACACGCTTGCTGAAACAACATCGGATTTAACTGGCTATAAAATTGATCATCAATGCCTTGGTCAATCAAAATGGCTTTAAACAAAGCCCCTTTAGTTTGCACTAAAGCTGTAGCATCATGCGAAAGCCACTGCTGACGGTCTGAACCTAGATATTGACTAAACGCTTTTTCACCCCATGGACACTGACTCGGCGCACAAATCGGTGCAAAAGCAGAAACCGATTTAAACAGGTCAGGATGCTTCAACGCTAAAGTTAATGCACCATGGCCGCCCATACTATGTCCGAATATGCCAATCGCAGCTTTTTGTACCGGAAATTCAGTCTGTACCAGCGAATACAATTCTTCAGTAAGAAAACGTTCCATTTGATAATGCTCGGCCCACGGTTGTTCCGTTGCATTAATATAAAAGCCCGCACCCTGCCCAATATCCCAATGATCGCCTTGCGCTACCTGTTCCCCACGTGGAGAAGTATCAGGGCTGATTAAAATCAGGCCGAGCTGCGCAGCTAAACGCTGTGCATGCGCTTTAATGACAAAGGTTTCTTCGGTACAGGTTAATCCAGCCAAATAAAACAATGCAGGACACGCTTGGCCTTGTAAGGCTGCTTCTGGCAGAAAAATACCAAACTTTGTCGTGGTCTTTAGACTTGAAGAATCCAATTGATAAATGCGCTGCTCACCCGCAAAACAGGTATTTCGTTGTACTAATTCCATGATCTTTATCCTAAACTTTTTAATCTTTTAAGGCGTAACCGTCGTAGCCGGTGCAGTAGTCGTCGGCGGGAACAATCGTTGTTCTAATTGAGGCAACATTAATGCCATGTTTTTCCCCATCGACCACTGAGGTTCAGAAGGTTCGAAACCCTGCGCTGCTTCCCATTTCGCAACAGTCGCTTTGGTTTCATTAAATGCCGCTTGAATACTGGTCTGTTCACGCATCGCCTGATCAAAGAACGCACGGCCAAAATAAGTGTATTCAGCTTCATTCGAACAGCCAAAAGACTGTCGATCAGCTGCCGATGCAGTAATAATTAAAGTATTATCATTTTGCAGTGCTGGAATAAAACTGCCTGAATAACATGAAGAAATCACAATTACACGCCAACGAATTCCGGATGCATCCAAGGCTTCTTTTAACCATTTAGGATCGACTTGCGCCAAATCCAAAGGTGCATTTTCCATTTCAAAGACATTAGGTAAACCGTGTGAGGTCATATATAAAAATAAGACGTCACTTTCTCGGTTCATCTGTTGACCAATACGACGCAGCGCCAACTCCATACTGGTTTTAGATGCCAGCGGAATTTCAGTACGCGTTGCGGGGTTATTGATAAGCTCAACCGAACGCCCATAGGTGCCAAAACGTGTATCAAACTGTTCTTTAATCCGTTCAATTTCCAGTTTAAAGACATCTTGATAACTCGCACCAGCCACCCCTAAGAAGTACCAATGGGATTGGGCAAATTCACCATATTCCACTGCGTCTAAAGATTTATTGAGCAAACGGCTTTGTGCATAGAAGGCATCTTCAGCAAAGCTTGGTGGAACTTCTTCCACTTTCCAAATCGGCTGATCTTTGACTGAGACTTGCCACACGACCAAAGTAAATAGCGTCGCACCCATAATCAGTGCTCGCTCCCACCATGGCCATTTCAGTTCACGTGAAAATACCCAAACGACAGCTAGACTTTGCCAAACAAATAGAATAATGAATAACGTTGGAATGTAGTCATATAGGAAGTATGGGAGAAAATCGAGATCTCCCATATATTGAATCAAACATTGAAACAGCATGATGTGCGTATCAAGCACCAACCAGAGCAATGCTGGGACCAACATTAACCGTGGATTATTCACACGTTGTGACAGGAAAATCCCCACGATTAAAGCAATAAATGGCCACAATGCGTAGCTAATGAGACCTTGGGCATTAAATTCGCCAATACGCCCCGTGCTGAGCCAACTAAATAAACTGTTGGCACAACCACCTAAAATCCCCCAAAACACCAATTGTAAAATCGATGGTCGAACGATTTGTAAAGAACGACGAGACCCCAAAAATAACCACATCCCCGCAGTTTGGTTGCTTTTAAAATCATGCCAAAAATTGATGGAGGGTTTGAAATCAATCATAGAGTTCTGATGGTGGCCTTGGCTCGCTTAATTGCACAAATAATTTTATGCCTGATGTCGTTTTTAGCAATGCTATTTTTTAACTATATAACAAATCTTTGAACAATATTGAAGCAAATATCATTTTAAGTCACAAGATCATGTTGGAAATATGCATCAAAGCGACAAGCATCACCTTGCCACTGATGTTGCGGCTCTTGATTCGCTAAAAAAACCGCCAATCGTGGACGTTTAACCACGACACGTTTAGCAATTTTTTGTGCTAAATCCAGTAAATTATCACCTAAATCCATTTCACCATCTTCAGGTAACAGCAAATGTAACAATTGCATTTGTTTTTTGACCTGAGCTTGTTTTTTAACAGCTTGCTGGTTTTGATCTCGCTGTGGAAACATCGGATCGAGATAAACCACGTCAAAGATTTGATTGGTCGTCGACAAATGTTTCAAAAAGTCTGCCGAATCTGAAAAGACCAATTCAATTCGAGCTACAACCGAACTTAAAAATACATCTTGCTGTGCACGTTGATGTGAGTCTTCCAATAGGGTAAATAAAATCGGATGACGTTCCACAAGGGTCACATGGGCACCCAAATGGGCCATCAATAAACTGTCGTGCCCTAGCCCTGCGGTTGCATCCACAAGTTGTGGTTTTTCAGCCAAATTACACGCACGTGCAATCATCTCAGACTTTAAGGATGCTCGCTTTAAACGCCCAACTTCTGCTTTCCAATCGGGTTGCATCTTCATGCCATTGGCCGCCAACCACAAACCATCTGCATCGACACACAAACTGAGTTCAGGGTTTAAACGTAAAAAACGCGCGTTTAATTTTTCAATCAATTCAATATTTACAGATACGCCACGTGAAGAAAGCACAGCAGAATACTGCTGTGCTTTCTCATGAAACTCTTGTTCTGTGTATAAGCGGATTTCGCTTACCATAATTTCCAGCCTGTAAATGCGAACAATAAAATCAATAAACCTGAAACAATTCGATACCATGCAAAAATCATGAAATCACGTTTTGCCACATAAGCAACAAGCGCACGAATCAAAAGTAATGCCGAGACAAACGAAACGATTAAACCAACGGCAATCACAGTCCAATCTTGAGTGCCTTGAAATACATCATAGCTTTGATATAAATCCAGCAAACCTGCACCGACAATAACAGGAATACCCAAAAAGAATGAAAACTCAGTGGCTGCTTTACGAGAAACACCCAAGAACATGGCACCAATAATGGTCGCGCCTGAACGTGAAGTCCCTGGAATTAAAGATAAAACTTGAATTAAACCAATCCAAATCGCATCTTTAATGGTTAAATCTTCTACTTCTTTGGCACGCACTTGCGGTGGATTTTTTTCGATCCAAATAATGATCAAACCACCGATAATCAACCCCATAGCAATCGCAATGTTATTGAACAGCAGCTCTTTCACCGTCTGACCAAACGTCAAACCAATCAACACGATTGGAATCGAAGCGAGAATTAAGCCAAAACCTAAACGGCGCCCTTTTTCTTCACCAGTCACCATACCGGTTGCTGCGCCCCACAGGCGGCCCCAGTATTCATAAATCACCGCAGCAATCGCACCCATTTGAATTGCGATCACGAAAACATCACTTTTTTCTTTGGTCCAAAAGTTCATTAATTCTGAAGCCAGAATTAAATGCCCTGTACTTGAAATCGGTAAAAATTCGGTAATACCTTCAACAATACCCATGATTGCCGCTTTGAGCAGCAGTAGAAGATCCATATATAACCCTAATTATGGCTTGCCTTGTTCTGAAATTTTCTTCCAGGCGTTATCTCGTAAATATACGGGTAATGCAAGTTCAGCACTCACCCATGCTTTTCTTTGCGCCGCTTCGCGGGCAATAGTAGCAATATCTTGTGCTGTTGCACTTAAGTCTTTGTATTGTGTTTGTTCTGATTGAATGAGCTCACTACCAGAACCCACGACGGTAAATTTGATCTGCAGTGTGGCATCAGCGTAACTTAATAGTTGTTCTTCATCTACAGCTTGCATAATGCCATTGGCATCGAGTTGATAGCTAGCGATGTACACTTCTTGCATGCGTGCATCAAGGACTGCCGTTACTACAGTCAAACCATGTAGACGATGCGCCGCTTGAGCCAAAGCTTGCAAAGTCGAGACTGGAACAACAGGTACGTCATTGGCCCATGCCAAGGCTTGTGTTACCGCAGCATTAATACGAACACCACTAAATGAGCCAGGCCCACGACTAAATGCAATCGCAGTTAAATCCGCTAACTCAATAGCAGTTTGATTAAGCCCTTGCTCAATCATTGGGAGAATGGTTTGCGTCTGCGCTTTTGCCCGTAAATCGAGTTGAAAATAAAGCTCTTGAGTTTCATCTACAATCGAGACGGAACACTGCTCATTGGCAGTTTCCAATGCCAGTAATTTCATGCGCAACCTTAATTAAATTTAATCTTAAAAAACGTTGAATATGATACTCCACTCCATCGCAGTTCGCGAGATGTTCCACCACAGACTCAGCGCTTTCTGTATTTAATCTATAAAAAAAGCCTCGACAAACGTCGAGGCTTTTTTGCTTGCCACGTATAGCGTTCTATAGTTCAGCGACTTCGAGTTGAGTAAAATGTTTAAAATGAGCGGCATAATGCATGGCACTCATTTTTAGACGTGCTTCCGCTTGTTCATCTAAGGTCTTGACGACTTTACCCGGTGAACCCATCACAACAGAATTATCCGGAATCACCTTGCCTTCTGGAATTAAAGCATTCGCACCAATGATGCAATTTTTACCAATCACAGCATGATTTAGGACCACGGCATTGATTCCAATCAGACTATTATCACCTACGGTACATCCGTGTAGCATGGCTTGATGCCCAATCGTGACATAATCACCAATGATCATTTCAATGCCCGCATCGGTATGCAGCACCGCATTTTCTTGTACATTGGTAAAATCACCCAGTTTGATACGACTATTGTCACCTCGGATGACGGCTCCGAACCAGACACTCACTTCTCGGCCTAATTCAACTTGCCCAATGACCGTTGCATTTTCTGCAACCCAACCATCCCAAGGTTGATGCGTGGCTTTCGGGCTATATCCTTGAAATTTGTACAACATGATCAAACATCCTATTTTGACTTTCTAAATAAAGGTTTATGGCTCACGGCCCAAATGAAATGAAGGAGAATTCAATAAAAAAGGCCATTCTTTTTGATAATTCAGACCATATTGAAATAAAGAAATCAGCATCCGTGCAGTCAAGCCCCATACGATTTCGTTTTCGACTCTTAAACTGGGAAAATAAAGCGATTGCTGGGCAAAACGAACTTCATATGGCGTTGGCGGTGTTTCTAAAAGCTGTCTTAATGATGCAAAAAAAATACGGTCAATTTCAGTGGGTTGAGGTATTAAATTTACGTCAGGCGGGATCAATCCCACGATCGGTTTAACCAACATCCCATTCCGTGCTTTTTGCATCGGTAAATCACCCAAAAGCTGCACATCAAATGGATTTAGAGCGGTTTCTTCTTGAGCTTCTCTTAACGCCACCACGATATTACTGGTGTCTTGGGCATCACGTTTGCCACCGGGAAAGGACACTTCACCGGCATGATTATTCATATAGAGCGAGCGGCGGGTCAATAAAATACGTGGATTATCTTCTTGGGTAATCGCAATCAATACAGCAGCATGCGCAGGTTGAATACGCTTAGAAAAACGTAAACTTTGCTGCAATCGCTGAGTCAATAAACCCTCATCCATCCACATTACATCCTTATAATTATCTTGTTTTCATCATAGCTGAATTTCGGCCAAGCTGGTTAGAAATGATGCCAAAGTTTTATTTTTAAGTTATTCTGACGGTTCACACAATCCATGACGATGAATATGAACTTTTGCTCAAACTGCGGACAAAAAACAAAAGAAGCGATCCCGCTTGGAGATCATCAGATACGCCGTATTTGTACCGCATGTGGGTTTATTCATTATGTGAATCCTAAAGTCATTTGTGGTGCTTTAGCCGTTTGGGACAATCAAGTTTTACTTTGCCGTCGTGCGATTGAGCCACGTTATGGGCTGTGGACATTACCTGCTGGCTATATGGAACTCTATGAGACGATGGAGCAAGGTGCAGCGCGTGAGACTCGCGAAGAGGCTGAAGCAGAAGTCAACATTGAGCAACTATATTGCATGTATAACATTCCCCGTATTGGGCAAATTTATGCCTTGTTCAAATCTGAACTAATCAATGGAGAGTTTGGTGCGGGTGATGAAACCATTGAATCACGATTGTTTAGTGAAGAAGATATACCTTGGGATGATTTAGCCTTTCCAAGTGTGGAACGAACGCTGCGGCATTATTTTGCTGACCGCAAAACAGGTCAGTTTGAAATGCATCTCGAAACCCTTGGTACGCGACTCGATCACACAGGTTAATTTGCTGCTCTCAATATTAAAAAAGCCCATCACTGATGGGCTTTTTTATTTTACTCATATGTGACGATTATTTTGCCTTGATGGTGTAACAAGGGGCCAATTCTAAAGAAATATCACCACCGCTTAACTTCGCCGTTTGAGCTGCAGCAGTATCATTTGGATTTTTTAAGCTGTAAATATAACTAAAGCTGGCCAAACTATTCCCCCACTTCACCACTTTATTATCCGAATCTGTCAAAGCAACGCCAGAGGGACGTGTGCCTGCATTGGCATTAATCATATTGTGTAACTGCACTAAAGCACCGCCTACAACCATTGATGTATCCGCTGAAGTTTTTACACTTGAGTTCATTCCAATCAGCGCGCCATCAAGGGTATGGAAATATGGGTCAGCTAAAATCATACGAATCGAAATGGTATTTGGATTGATATTTCCTTCAGGCGTAAAGGTACGGGTTGTCGTTCCGATACGGTATTGCTGTACACCTTTTTCATCTTTCATTAGCAGTGGATCGAGCACATCTTTTCCGCTACAGCCTTCCGTCGCGTGTGTAGACAAGTCGACAATTTGGCTATCTTGACGAGTAAATACATCGTCTGGCACGCCAGATTTTATATTTGTGCGAATATCACCATTACGGTCAATCACCACACCCAATTTCACTGTTTTAATCGAAGTATCGGTAAATTTAAAGGTTAAATCTGCATACAAGGGGAAGATATAATTTTGTCCAGCAGCAACATTTTCAACAGACTTAAAGACTTTTTTGTCTAAATACGACAGCGGATAAAGCTTGTATAAATCCATCGTGCCTTTAAATTGCACTTGGTTAATGTTTTGCTCCCAAAGACCTAATTTTTTCTTATCATCGGCCGTCAGAACATAATCATCTTTTTTAGCCATTAACGTTTTATATAAACTTCCACCTGTACCGACCACCATTTTGTCGGCAAGTAGCGTCCCTTGTTTAATAATCAAAGGGCCAGAGTTGGCTTCTTCTGCATCAAAACGGAAACCCAGAATGCCAGGTTTATCAATTTGCTTGGTAAGCGGATCGATCCAATTGTCCTGTGGCGTTGCTGTTAAACGTGTTGGTCGAACCTGCGTCAAGAGCAAGACATTCACACCACCAATGGTACTCAACTGTTGATCAACTTTGCCCTTCCACTGTAAACCACTACCAAACGTCATACCTTGGCGGTCCGTCATTAACATGAAATGACCAAATAAATTGACTTTTGAACTATCGGTCGGCAAACATTCATTTTTGTCACAGCCGACCAGTCCATTTGAACCACTGGCATTGGTAATCACGCCATCAGTTGAAAACAACGCAAACTCTGGCTGGTAAACCGCAGCCGTTGAGATATTCATGAGTTTTGAAACTAAGGTAAATGCATTTTCATTGCTGACTTCGGACAGGTCTAACCAAGGTGTAAACAGGTCATTAAATTCCGTATCTGAACTGATACTGAAATCTGCTGTCGCGACATTTCGAGTGATTTGATCAATCAATACTTTATCTGCATTGTTGATATAAACCGCTTGGATATCTGTAGCTGTAACTGCGCTGTTATTTTTCAAAGCCAAGGCTTGAATAATTTTAGCCAAACGCATGGCCACTTTAACCGTTGCGTCGGTATTTGCAATCGTTGCAGCAGGTTTACCCGCGATGCCAGCTGCCAAATCCAATAAGGTCAAGCGTGGAGGTGTCGTACCACTGGCTACATTGGAAATTTGCTTCAAATCTACTTTACCCAAATCAATTCGACGTGATTTTTCACCTTGGACAAAGAAAGTTACCGTATCGCCAATCTTACAAGCACCTGTCGAAACACCTTCTTTTAGATCAAATAAAGTAATGTAGGTATTTTTAACGTCGCTCGAACAATTAAAATTCAGACCTTCAATTGGATAATCTAAAACGAACTCAACACAGCCTTCGGTATTACTTTTACAAGTACCATTGGTCGTACTGGTATCATAAATTTCAGGATTCACATTTGCACTTTCACCGCCACAGCCACTGAGCGCTGCAACCAATGCCGTTAAAGCAAACGGTAATAAAATTTTATTTTTCATCCTAATTCTCTTTCTTATGTCCTTAACGGATTGCTGTTAATTTAAGTTGGCCTTGATTGGTTAATACGCGGCCATCGACGTCTATTGCTGTTGCTAAAGGCGTTAAGAATAAATACTGGCTACCTTTAGGCACTTGAATCACGCCTTCTATTTTTTCATGGTAAAGATGATCCGCTTCACCTTGGTTATTTTTAAATCCACCTGCGCCTTCCATGACACAGCCATTTCTGTCTAAAAATACCGCAAATGGCCAATAAAATGTAGGACTTTGTACTTTGGATGCAAATGAATGTATACGAATATTTTGTAATGGTGATTTTAGTTTTACGACTTCATAGTCAAATTCGTCCGACAACGGTGCTCGAGGCCATAAATTAATATCTTGAGCTAAGTCGAGCTCTTTGGCTTTCTTCATTTTTTTATTCGAAAAACATTGCTGACCTAAACCTTGAATGGTGTCAGCTTGTGAGACCCGATAATACGATGTGGCTAAAGTGATTGGGCCTGTATCTTCGGGTTGATTGCGTTTAAATAAATTATCAATGACGGAGCGACTGACACCTTTTTCACGTTCAATCGTTTGCATCCGCGTTTGCCCCATCTTGCTGTCAATAACGCCTTCGGGCATGGTGTAAAAGCGCTTTTTGCCTTCTAAGTTAAACTCTTTATCTTCCAGATATTCATTATTGACATACTTTTCACCGGCCATGGTCGAAAAACCTTGCTCTTGTTTTACCTGAGTCGATTGTTTTGAAGAATTATTTTCTAAGTTTTCACCTGAAGATTGTACGGCTTTATCAGTGCTAACAACTTTCTCAGCAAGGATCTTTTTTTCGACGATAGGTTTATCTTTTTCAGCCTGAACTTTGGCCTGATACGGAGCACTAGGTTGGGTTAGCTCTGATTGCTGTAACTTTTCGGTCCATGTGGTTGAAGGTACAACTTTTGTTGAAGTACCTGACTCTTGTACTGATTTTTCAGATTTGGGAACGTTATCACCTGAGACCTCTTTAATTTTATCGACTGTGACAGCTTTATTATCATCCCGTTTTTCCGGCTCACGTGTACTTAAACTCTGAAACTTCACCGGTTCAGCAGCCTGTGCTGTTGGACTCGTTTGACGCGTCATCGGTGTCTTGGTTTGAGACGGACTAATGCTTACAGATGGTTGAGTAACGTGTTGCTGTACAGATGGTGAATCAATCATTTTAGCTATAGAACTTTCTTTGGGTTTCTTTACAGCTTTTTCTTGTATTTGTACCACCATTGGGCGCCCATCCGGCCCAATAATGGTATGAAACGCCCCGGCATAGGCATACGACACTTGCACCACAGACAGTACAAGTAACGCGTTTATGAATAAAATCCTTTTCATTCTGTTTGCTTATCCTACCAACGAGTTCTGTAATTTAATCCTAGGATGGTGATTTTCGTATCGGTTTTTACATTCATTCCAGCATATGGGTTTAAAAGTATGTTATTCACACCGGTTAAGTTTGCCAGACTACTACCATTCGCTGGAATATTATCTTTACTGCGTAAAAAGCCGATTGATAAATCTAGATCCGTATCTGCATCAAAACGATATCCAATCCCCATACCAAAGAGTTGCGCACCATTAATTGGTACCATGGTATTTCGCTTACCGTCAGGAATAGAGGTACTCCGTGGTTCATAGCCTGCACGCAATTTCAAACGATCTGTTGCTGAATATTCAATACCGATGCCCCAGTTCCAAGGCGACGTAAATTTCAAAGGTAAGGCCAAAGAATTATCGGTCACATTTTCAGATAATAATTTTGCAATTTTCAGCGCTGAAATTTGACGGTCGAATTCAAAACGGAATTTGTCCCAAGCACGATAATCGGTCCAGCCCACATCAAAATTGATTTGTAAATCAGGCATAACCTTATATTTGATCCCCGCCTGTACATGCTGTGGATATTCAAAATCCATCGAAACCAAACCCGACTCCGAGTTTGGCACAGCATTTGGGAAACCTAAAATTGCAGCTAAAATTTGACCTGTTGGTGATGACATTAATCCCTTAATCATCTCCTGAGGTGCTTTCGCATTTTGTATGCGATAACGACCTTTCATGCGCATTTTCGCTGCACTTTGGTACACCATACCAAAACTAAAATCTTCGCGTGGCTCCCACAAAACCCCTAAGTTGTAACTTGGGCTCAGTGACTGCTCTAAAGCCAATTCCATCTGACCAAATTTGCCAAATGGATTCATCCCTTCTTCGGTATTACACATCCCCAATAGCAAGATGTCGGTAATAATGTCCGAATTTTCCTTAAATGGTGTACAGACGACTTCATCAATCATCCTTAACATGCCGATCAATTCATTGGGAAATCGCAGGTCAGATTTCAATCCAATGGCTTGATAGGACATCCCCACACCACCACCAATCGATAGCTCATCACTGACTTGATAGCCTACTGTTGGCGATAGATAAGTAATACGCTCTAGAGCAACTTGTTGCCCCATGAAATTACCTGGGTTACCATTTTCAGCACCAAAACCCGCAATCAAAGGTGCATAAACAGCTGATGCGAATGTTGCTTTAGAACCCGGTGGATTGTAGGCAATCCCCATCGTTGGCGCGGCAATGGGTTGTCCAGCACCAAAATCCACCATCTTTTTTAAGACAGGTACATATAAGGATGCATATTCAACATCACCAGAAACCTTATCTTTAAAGTCCGTACAAATATCAGCCGTCACTTCAGGACCATCATTACAGACTAATGGATCATCTGAATAACCAAAAACGTTATAACCCGCAGGAACGGTAAATTCACGTTGAATATCAAAGTTTGCAATGATGCCCTGCATATCTGTTTGCAAACCTTCAATCTTAGTTAATGCTGCAGGGTTAAAATGTACTGCACTAATTCCTGGAGGATCCGCAGTTACTGCATTACCTAATGCAAGTGACCGTACATCAACTGAAAGGTTGGTACCCAATTGTGCAAAAGCAGCACTAGAACAGCCCGTTAAAACGATCGCACTAACAAGTGGGCTGAGTCGAATTTTACGCATACGACAGCCCTCTTAACGAAGTTTTTTTCCAAAACCTAGAATATCCAACGGGAAAGACAACCCTAATGACACATCTGGTGCATCTTCAGTTAAACCTAACCCCACCGTACCATTCACAATGGTCTCTGGAGATACACGTACACCTAAAGAAATCGCTAGAGTTGAACTGGTTTGGTCTGCAGGTGAATAGGATTCGCCACTGCTATACGTAAATTCTGCGCCGGTATTGAAACTTTGTTGATATGACATGGTAAGGGAAACATCGTAGTTAAACGAGTATGCAAAACCGAATGCAAAACCGCCACTAATCCCCGGTTCAAACTCTTCAATGACTCGCGAACCACGACGTTGGTTTAAGTCAGTTTCTTTGAAACCATAGTTTGCCGAGACGGATGCAAACAACACAACGGGATCAATATATTTACGTGTGCTGGCACCGATACCTGCAGAATAGTAACCTTTACCTGTTGCTAGATCATTTACAGCATTAATTTCGTATGGACTATCACCAGTTTTCGTGGACAAATTACCAAATAAAATAAGAGGCAAACGACCTTGCTTCAGTGGGAATGGTTCCCAGCGTGCGCCTAAAGAAATATCCCCTAAACCTGCAGTTGAAGTATCTTTTAATAAATCAGTTTTCGCCACTAAAGGCAAAGAAGCAGAGAATGTCAAATTATCCATTACACCGTATTGCACGGTAAATGTATTGGTCATCGAATGTGTTGCATTTTCTTGTACACGTAGTTGATAAAGCTGGCCTTGTGCCATTTCCATATCAAGCTGTGTATCACGGTAATAGGTGTAATCTATATCGTAAAAAGATGATATTTCACCTTTTTTAATCAATGAATACTGACGTTCATTCGAGCTAAATACTTCCTGTAAATTCGCTTCTTGGCTCGCATCACCTTCTTGTTGCTGAAGTGCTGTCGATGCTTTTTCATTGGCAGTAGCGACTTCGGATTGTGGCATTTCAGCTTGTACGGGCTCTTCTACAGATTCATACTGTCCAATTTCTGGCTCGGCAGTAGCTTCATGTGTAGTATCAGCTTGGGTTGCCGTAACAGGAGATGCCGACTCTTCAACAACTGTCTCTTGCTCAACCGGATCATACTCTCCTAGACTTGGCTCTTCAGCTGCATATGCAACCCCCATCACCACTTGAATACTCATGGCTAGTAGTGTTTTGTTCATCCATTTACGATTCATGTTCCTTCCCACCGTTTTTATTTTTTTAATCTTGACGCTTTGTTATACGCATTCATCTAATTATTTACTCTTATAGTAAAGCCTTAGAAAGTTGTAATTCGATTTACCATAAGACTCCGACTCTTCATTCATATTTTTATCAAGTCGTATCGTAGATGCTTTGTCCGCAATTTTTTCCATATAAAACTGCGGATATTGAATATCAACCAATGCATAACGGTTCACGGTTGCATCTTCAACATGTCGCAAGTCTGTATCTTGCAATGCCAATAAATTTTTACGTTGCTCAGGTGCAACATTGATTAAGAATAAAGTATTGTTTTCCCATATTTCTTGAAAACGAACTTCATCGAAACTAATATTCCCAAGTGCTGGATCTGCGACATAAACACGCCCATCCTTATAGGCTTTAAAAACCACAAAATGTTTAAAACCAGCATATGAAATGGGAACAATCGCAGGTTGACCTTGTTTAACTAAATCTGAAAACTCACCTTTGTAGCCCCCACTGTCTAGCCCGACAGCAGCGACAAAACGTTTCATATCTAATAATGAGAAACTACGACGTTCGATAATTTTTTCAGTTTCACCAAATTTCAGCAAACCATTCATGGTCTGTTGCTCAGTTAGCTGTGTCCCTACATAACCATTTAATAAAGTCGTTAAAGCTGCTGAACCACAGCTATAGTCATAGGCTTGCCGAACAATGCCTCGAAATTGATCCTCAATGGCAGGTTTAATTTTTACAGTTTCACGGTGCATCCGAGTAAAGGAATCATTTCGTGAATCCAATGTTTCGGTATAGTGAACTGTTCCGACTGGCTTTTCTTTTAATTCGAAGGACTCTTTGGCAAAGTAATACATCAATGCCGAGCCCACAGCTATCTCTAACATAAGTTCTAACTTTTAGTTATCGGCAATGATGTGCCTTTTTTCATTATTTTTTAGAGCTAATGCTCTACATCCATGTATTATGCAAGATACCTTTTTTTTTATAAAAAAACAGCATTTTTTTATGCTTTGTTGGGTCATTCCGCACTTTTTTGTAAAAAAAAGCGCGTGATCAACACGCGCCTTATTTTATTCTAAATTACTTACTAGAAATCGTAATCACAGAACCTGGATTATAAACACCTAAACTAGGGCTATAATATGTTTGCAAGCCTTGAACTTCGATATCACCAATTGAACCAGCAGTACGACTACCTAAATGAACACCTTTCACATAGTTATCAATTGGACCAGAGTTGCTCACCATTTGAATATATCCTTTTGATGTTCCTTCTGCACCATAAACACTAATATCTTGGTTAATGGTTAAGTCTGTTTTACCCGCATCAGCAACTTTTATGCTTTCAATAAAGATTTCACCAGCAGCACGTGTAGCGTTTTTAGTTGATGCATCCAAAATACCTAGATTTTGAATCTCTAAACCACCAATCATAGTTGTATTCAATTTGATCATTGCACCCTGTGGAGCTGCACCAAGTTGAATATTTGCAGCCATCTGACCTGTTTTCAAAGTTAAACCAGAAAGAATTGCATTGTAGTTGCTATCATCACCACCACGACGAATACCTGTTGTACCAGCCGTACCTGATGCAGTCACACCAATTTCACCAATTTTAATATCTAAGCCTGAAACTTGTGCTGCAATATTAACAAATGCTCCACCTTTTGCAGAATTACCAGCATCTGAGTCAATACGTAAATCAGCCAAATTATGACTTGCTAACAAAGCTTGTGAATTCGCAGTAATTACAAGACCATGCTTTTCATTAGCATCACCGGCTATCCCGTTCCCCTTAATTAAAAGAGCACCTGCTACACCTGTACCACCAACAATATTTGTTGAAGAAACTTCTGCATTTGCAGCAAAACCTGTTGGCGTAGGAGGAGTTGTAGTTGTATCAAAAGTAACTTTTGTACCTGTCACAACGTTTTTTGCATCAGTTGCTAAACCGTCATTATCGTGAATGTAAAGTTTCTCGATTGCAACTTTTGAAATACCAATCCCGATGTTAATACCATCTTGACCAGTGGTTGAACTAAGTGCAGCATCGTCCATTGCTTGCATAGCCATAGCATTCGCACTAAATGCGATTGAAGAAACTAGAGCTAATTTAGTGAAATTTTTCATACGGTACTCTCCCAAGAGTATTTATTTTTTTTTGATTTTCAACCACTCGATTTATTCAGCTGTAATATTATTTTGTGACAACTGTTAAACCTTTCCTTGAGTCGTTTGCTCGCTCGATTAAATTATATCCAAGCTAAAATTTGTTCAACTGTCGTTGGTCGCAATCTAATTCTTACCGATAAACGGTATTTGCAAACCAAATGAATTAGGAATGGTATAAAATCCATTTTAGTTTTTAAATTTAATTTCTCTGTTGATGCAAAAGCCGATTTTTTTTAAAAAATTTATTCTTAAACAAACTATTAGTGCTCAAAAATTTTTGCAAGCGCTTGCACCCTTGTCACATGTGATTTTTTTAGAAGATCAAAACCAACCTGTTATTTGCTTTTTGGCAAATCAATATCAGCAATTTAAGAATGATGAACTTAAAACTTATGTCCGTACCAATTTAGATCAATATGAGGAATGTGATACTCAACCCTTGCCAGATATCGCCTTCCAAGATTTATGTTCAAAATTAGGCAGTGGGTTTTCTGGGGGCTGGTCTGGTTTTATTAGTTATGATTATGCAGCGCAGCAACAGATTTCCCTCCATGCCAAAGCGCAACCTCGCTTGTTTTTGGGGCAATTTTCTAGTTACTTAAGACTAGAAAATGATGGTTGGTATTTTTATAGTTCTGATCATTCTGCAGCTAAGATTTACGACTACATTGATCACCTAATTCAAACCAAGATCGCTCAGAATCAATTTAAATTAAGACAAAAATGTACTGCAAGATGGTCCAAGTCAGACTACACAAAAGCCTTTGATCAAGTTCAGGAATATATTAAAGCGGGCGATTGCTATCAAATTAATTTAACCCAAGAATTTACAGCTCAAGCTAAAGGTTCACTCTTAGATACTGCTCAAGAATTTTGGTCACTGACTGATGCACCATATTCAGGCTATTTACGTATTAATGATTTTGAAATTTTAAGTTGTTCGCCTGAACTTTTTATAGATTTTAAGCCTAAACGCAAGATTATTACTAAACCAATCAAAGGCACGATGCCTCGCTATGAAGATCCAGTTTTAGATGCGCACTCAAAACAACGATTAAAATCATCTGAAAAAGATATGGCTGAGAATGTCATGATTGTCGATTTACTGCGTAATGATTTGAGTGTTTATGCAGAAACAGGTTCTGTAAAAACACCTAAACTTTTTGATATTGAAAGTTTTAATCAAGTGCATCACATGGTCAGTGAAGTTGAAGCCGTGCTGAAAACAGATGTAAACCCTTTTGAGGTTCTGATGTCGGCACTGCCGGGCGGTTCGATTACCGGCGCACCTAAAATTCGCGCGATGCAAATCATTGATGAACTTGAAGGTGCTCCTCGCGGCGCCTATTGCGGCTCGATGGGTTATTTTAATCACGATGGCACGGGCTCTTGGAATATTTTAATCCGCTCTATTCAAAAATACCAAGATCAGGTTTCGCTGTGGGCAGGTGGCGGAATCACCATCGCGTCTGATTGCGATGCTGAATATCAAGAATGCTTTGATAAAGTCAAAGCGATGCTGGATTTGTTAAACACGTGGTATACGAAAGATTAAACAAAAAAAGCGATTCAATTGAATCGCTTTTTTATAACCCTCCCCTTGCGAAGCAGTGCTTCTCACCTTTTCGAAAGGAAGATTAGGGTAGATTTAAATTTATAGTAGCTTGCAGCAATCAAGCCAAAATATCGTTTTTAAGCGTATCCACAAGGCGCTGATTTTGTTCATCTGTACCAATGGTGATACGTAGGAATTGATTAATCCGCGGCTTATTGAAGTAACGCACAATAATCCCGCGTTCGCGTAATTTAGCAGCCAACTCACCTGCATCTTTATTTGGCAATGAGGCAAAAATAAAGTTTGCCGCAGACGGCAATACCTTAAAGCCCAGCTCAGACAGCTGACCTACAAGTTTTTCACGGCTCGCAATCACCTTGGCATTTTGCTCTTCAAAATAGGCTTGATCCTCAAATGACGCCACGGCTGCTGCAATCGCAAAACGGTCCATCGGATAGGAGTTAAAGCTGTTTTTTACTGCCTCAAGCGCTGCGATTAAATGCGGCTGCGCAATCGCGAAACCCACACGCAAACCAGCAAGTGAACGCGACTTAGACGTCGTTTGACAAACCACAAGGTTTTCATATTTCGCAACCAAAGCCACAGCAGATTCTGCACCGAAATCGACATACGCTTCATCAATCACAACCACTGAATTCGGATTGGCTTGCAACACTTCCTCAATTGCAGACAAACCTAAAGCAATACTGGTCGGCGCATTCGGATTGGTAATGATGATACCGCCATTCGGCTGTTTATAGTCATCAATAACAATTTCAAAATCATCGTTCAGCGGCATAATTTTAGTATTGGCAGCTATACCAAAAAATTGGCTATATACCGGATAAAAACTGTAGGTAATATCTGGATACAAAACCGGCAGCTCTTGCACAAAAAAGGCTTTAAAAATGTGCGCCAGCACCTCGTCCGATCCATTGCCGACAAAAACCTGCTCAACAGGCACATGCTGCTGTTTTGCAATCGCTTGCTTTAACTCAGACGCATCTGGATCTGGATATAAACGTAAAACATCAGCAGAATTTGCCAATACTTTTTGAACTGCTTCCACCACTTTTGGCGATGGCGGATACGGATTTTCATTGGTATTGAGTTTTAAAATATTTTGGATTTTAGGCTGCTCACCCGGTGTGTACGGTTCTAATTCACGTACATCAGGGCTCCAAAAACGCATTTGTTCAGAGGTAATATTTGGCATTTTATTTTGCTCTTTTTCACCCTCTCCTAACCTCTCTTGCACTTCGCTTTAAAGGAATCCTTAAAGCTCGTTCAGGGAGAGGAATATTCATTTTATGAGATTTCCCCTCTCCTTTCAGGAGAGGGTTAGGGAGAGGTTTATAGTTTTGGAAAACTAAGTTTTTCACCTAGTCTATATTTATTACTGGTAACGATATCTCGCAGATCTCGCATGCGCATCTAAGTTTTCCTGCTGCGCTAATGTATCAGCCGTTTTCGCTAAAGTTTTCACGCCATCTTCAGAACACATGATTAAACTTGAGCGCTTTTGGAAATCATAAACACCGAGCGGTGATGAGAAACGCGCTGTGCCGGAGGTTGGCAACACGTGGTTTGGACCTGCACAATAATCACCAATCGCTTCTGGTGTATAACGCCCCATAAAGATTGCGCCGGCATGGCGGATATCTTCAGCCATTTCCTGCGCTTCATCTAAGCACAGCATCAAATGTTCAGGCGCAACTTGGTTAATCAATTCGGCGCCTTCAGCACGGTCTTTGACTAAAACCAATGCGCCGCGGTTTTCGATTGAAGTACGCGCAATATCTGCTTTAGGCAAAGCTTCTAAATGCTTTTCAATCCATTGTTCTACTTGATCTAAAAGATCCGCATCTGGCGTAATGAACACCGCTTGAGCCACAGTGTCATGTTCCGCCTGCGACAATAAATCCATCGCCAGCCATTCAGCGTTGTTTTGACCTTCTGCATAGACCAAAATTTCGGATGGCCCGGCAATCATATCAATGCCAACTTGACCAAATACCGCACGTTTTGCTGCAGCAACAAAACGGTTGCCCGGGCCAGTGATTTTATCCACAGATGGAATGGTTTGTGTACCATAAGCCAATGCTGCAACCGCTTGCGCGCCGCCAATGGTAAATACACGGTGTACGCCAGCTAAGTAGGCTGCTGCCAAAACCAATGGATTCAAATCACCATTCGGAGCAGGAACCACCATAATAATTTCAGGCACACCAGCAACATGCGCAGGTACAGCATTCATCAATACAGAAGACGGATAAGAAGCCAAGCCGCCCGGAACATAGATCCCCACGCGGTCCAGCGGTGTGACTTTTTGACCAAGCGTATTGCCTAAAGCATCGACATAAGTCCAGCCGTCTTGCTTTTGCGCTTGGTGAAATTCACGAACACGGTTCGCAGCAAGTTCTAAGGCTTCACGCACTTCTGAACTTAAACCCTCAAATGCTGCTTTCAGTTGTGCTTGCGTCAGCTCTAATTCTGAGAATTGATGCGCTGGATGTCGATCGAACTGCTGTGTCAATTTAAGAACATGAGCATCACCATACTGACGAACATCAGCAATGATTTGGTCAACGGTTTTTAAAAGTTCTGGATCATTCACAGTTTCAAAAGCCAACAAGTCAGCAAAAGCTTGCTTGAAGTTTTGATCTTGAGTCGATAAACGTCGCATCAATTTACCCACAAGGTAATCTATTGGAAAAGATTAGTTTACCTGTTTTAGCGCAGCTTGTGGACATCTATCGCATGTGTTCATGTGGAGTTTTATTGAAAATAACTTTCGTTAAAATTGGTGAAAATACAGTTTTTATCATTATTTTTTAGTTTTCATAAAAAAACCGCCCAAATTTGAGCGGTTTGATCAGCATAGTTAGCAACTTAACAAATTATGCTTTCTTTGCTTGCTCGCGTTCTTCCACGGCTTTTTCTAGCTGTGCAAGAATCGGATTCAACAAAGTTTGTTTACGTTTAAAGCTTGCTTTGTTCACGATTAAACGTGAAGACACTTTACAGATTTCTTCCAAAGGCTCTAAACCATTGGCACGTAAAGTGTTCCCTGTATCCACAACATCGACGATGTAATCACCTAAACCAACCAAAGGTGCAAGTTCCATAGAACCATAAAGTTTGATCACATCAACTTGTTCGCCCAAGCTTGCATAATATTGACGGGTCAAATTGACATACTTGGTTGCAATCTTTAAACGACCGTTTGGACGAACCATGCCGACTTTACCAGCCGTCATTAACTTACAGTTGGCAATTTTTAAGTCCAATGGTTCATACACATTTTGTGCACCATGTTCCATCAGCACATCTTTACCTGCCACCCCAATATCTGCAGCACCATTTTCAACATAAGTTGGTACATCAGAAGCACGTAAAATTAAAATACGTACGTGCTTATGGGTCGTTGGAAAAATTAACTTACGAGATTTATCCGGATCTTCCAATAAGTTAATGCCAGCTGTCTCCAACAATGGCAAAGTTTCTTTTAAGATACGTCCCTTACTTAATGCTAAAGTTAAACCATGATCAAAATTGCCCATTACGTCAAAATTGGGATCATCGTTTCTCATATCGCTCATTAACTTACTCGCTTAATTTGGGCACCTAAACCTTGTAACTTCGCTTCAACATCTTCATAACCACGGTCAATATGATAGATACGGTCAATCAACGTTTCCCCATCAGCGGCAAGTGCTGCTAAAACCAATGAGAAAGAAGCTCGTAAATCAGTTGCCATCACCGGTGCAGCAGATAATTTCTCTACACCTGTAACAACAGCATCATTACCTTCAACCTGAATATTGGCACCCATACGTGCTAATTCAGGTACATGCATGAAACGGTTTTCAAAAATCGTTTCAGAAATTGTAGCAAAACCACGACCAATTGCATTCACCGCCATAAGCTGTGCTTGCATATCGGTTGGAAATTCTGGATGTGGTAAAGTCTGGAAACTTACTGCTTTCGGGCGTTTACCCATCATATCCAGTTCAATCCAATCTTCACCGCGCGTAACTTCCGCGCCCATTTCTTCAAATTTATCTAGCACAGACTCCAACAAGTTTGGATCAGTATGTGTGGTTTTGATTTTACCGCCAGTGATCGCTGCTGCAGCGAGATAAGAACCTGTCTCGATACGATCTGCAACAACGGCATATTCACAGCCATGTAGGCTTTCAACACCTGTAACAACCAAAGTATCTGTGTCCAAACCTTCGATTTTTGCACCCATCTTGATCAACATATTAGCAAGATCGGTAATTTCAGGTTCACGAGCCGCGTTACGAATGGTCGTTACACCGTCTGCAAGAACCGCAGCAGTTAGAATATTTTCAGTACCACCAACTGTGACCATATCAAAGACAACTTCGCCACCTTTTAGACGACCATCCACTTTGGCATGTACATAACCTGCTTCAACTTCGATCTCAGCACCAAGTGCTTCTAAAGCTTTTAAATGTTGATCTACAGGGCGTGAACCAATTGCACATCCACCCGGCAAAGACACTTTTGCACTACCATAGCGCGCCAATAACGGGCCAAGCACCAAAATAGATGCACGCATGGTTTTCACGAGTTCATATGGTGCAAATTGATTATCTAAGCTAGAAGTATCAGCCTTAACCGTATCACCTTCATAACTGATTTGAACACCTAAACCTGCGATCAATTTCACTAAGGTGTTCACATCTTTTAGATTTGGCACATTAGTTAATGTAATAGGTGTATCCGCAAGGATAGTTGCAGCGAGTAATGGCAATGCAGCATTTTTCGCACCAGAAATACGAACTTCACCTTCGAGCTTAGTACCGCCCTGAATCAGAAATTTATCCATTAATTATTAAGCTCCGAATAAGCTTGCTTTGCGCCATTCTTCTTTGGTCATTGCACGAATTGTTACTGCATGTACTTCACCGCTGGCAATGTAGGAGTTCAAAGGTGCATAAACAGATTGTTGACGAGCAACAGGACGTTTGCCTTCAAATTGATCATCGACAATGCGTAGATCAAATTTGCCGCCTTGCCCACTAACTGCAACCTCAGCTTCTGGAAAAGCAGCTTTTAAAATTTCAGTGAGCTGTTCACTATTCATCACAAGACCCCATATAGGACTAACGGTGTAAAACCCGTCATTTTACTATAAATCTAAAAAATAATTCATTAGTCACATACATTATATATATAAAAAAAGAGGTTATAAAAAACCTCTTTTTGTACAATTTACAATCTAAACCGTTAAAGGCATATAAATGAGCTGCATTTTTCGATGTTTATGTAATTGTTTTTTTAATTTTTCAGACAATTTTTTGATCGAGGTATACATATCATCAGCGCACGCTTGTGCAAAAAGTTCTGTCCCAGGTAATCGTATAATCGCTTCCGCAATATGATTATCACTACCTTTTTTTGAACGTTTATCAACCTGATGATCTTTAGTCAGTTTGACTTGCATACTATTGACCTGATCTAAATGTTTGGTCATTTCCGCAAATTTAAGACGAATATTTTCTTCTATTGCTGGCGTAATTGTTAAATGATGGCCACGAATTGTAATCTGCATAATTCTATCCCTCACCTTCTTTCAGGACTGGAAAAGTTCAAGCCGAATCATCCAACTCAATATGCGAAGCATACATTTACACAATCAGATCATTTCGGCCATTCCTTATAAAAAAAGAGATTCATTATTTCGTCATAATGAACCTCTAGAATAGTCAGATTTTCAAATTTAGATCAACACTTTTCGCTCTGAAGATGATGGAATATGTAACGATTCACGATACTTCGCAACTGTACGACGAGCAACATCAATACCTTCTGCATTAAGCAAAACTGCAATTGCATTATCAGACAAAGGCTTACGTGTATTTTCTTCTGCAATCAACTTTTTAATTTTTGCACGAATTGCCGTCGAAGACGCTTCCCCACCAGACGATGTTCCAACATGACTTGAGAAGAAATATTTCAACTCAAATAATCCACGTGGTGTGAGCATATATTTATTTGTGGTTACACGGGAAACTGTGGATTCATGGAGTTCAACTTCTTCCGCAATATCTCGCAGGACCAAAGGCTTCATTGCCTCAGGCCCTTGTTCAAAGAACGCTCGTTGATGCTCCACAATACAGGTTGCCACTTTTAATAAAGTTTTATGTCGTTCATCAATACTTTTAATGAAATTCTTAGCTTCAAGCATTTGATTACGTAAATATTGATTGTCATCGCTTTGATCAGCACGCTTGATCATATTGGCATAGAAAGAATTCACCCGTAGTTTTGGCATTACATCAGGATTTAACTGTACCAACCAATGTTCATTCTTTTTTAAGACTACAACATCTGGAATTTGATAGTCTAAATCTTTATCTTCAAACTCTTGCCCTGGATGTGCTTTTAATGTCTTTAATAAAGAAATGGCAAGTTTAAGTTGTTCCGTGTTTAATCCCGTTTGCTTAATCAACTTGGGTAATTCATTGGTAATCAGCAACTCATAATTTTTCAATAATAAAATAGCTTCATATCGATA
Organism: Acinetobacter sp. YH12219; assembly: GCF_013417875.1. NCBI lineage: Bacteria > Pseudomonadati > Pseudomonadota > Gammaproteobacteria > Moraxellales > Moraxellaceae > Acinetobacter > Acinetobacter sp. YH12219. Next base: position 1,028 of record NZ_VPDC01000010.1, on the reverse strand, counting down.
TTCGACATGCTCAGGAAGATTTTCAACTTGCACCATTAAACATTCGGCAAGATTGCGTGAGCCTACCCCTACAGGATCTAGACGCTGAATATGCTTTAAAACTACTAAAACTTCGTCATCTTCGACTTCTTCTTCATAATCCATAGAGTCTAAAAGATGCTGAACCGATTGGGTAATTTCATTTAAGTCACAATCTAAAAAACCTTTGTTATCTAAAGCATCGATAATACAGTGTGCAATTAGTTTATCGATCATAGAAAAGTGTAAAAGATTAACTTGCTCAAGCATATGCGCTTGTAAACTTTGATGCCCCTGCCGATTATCTTCGCGCTCTTCAAATTCAGCAGCACCTAAACTTGTGGGTTGATGGGTATATACATCATCCCATTCTGTATCCACTGGTAACTCATCAGGTAAATGATCGGCATTTAATTCATTGGTTAAGTCTTTATTTTCCCTTTCTTGTTCTTGTAAGCTATTTAAACTTTCAACGGTATTTTGTTCTTCAACTTTCTCTAATAGAGGATTACTGTCGAGTTGGATTTGAATTTCTTGTTCCAATTCCAAACTTGAAAGCTGTAATAAACGAATGGCTTGTTGTAATTGAGGTGTTAATGATAAGGAATTGGCAACCTTTAACCCCATCGCTAATTTCATTAATAACTCCCCCTATAATTAACCGCACTTTATAAGCAATTTTTATGCCGTTTTATTTTTTATAGCATAGTTTCGAAGAGAACGCCCGATTTTTTGTCTTTTTTAGACTCATTATTCAGCTAATTCATTCTTCTATTAGGAACAATTCGCCTTATAAATTAACTATATAATTAGATTTCTTATTCATTTTATTCCGGCTGTCACTGTATTTTTTGTTTTTCATTGTTCTTATTATTTTTCCACGCATAAAAAAACACCCCCTGAGATATCAGGGGGTGTTTCGAATAATGAGCTGGCGATGACTTACTCTCACATGGGTAACCCCACACTACCATCAGCGCTAAGAGGTTTCACTTCTGAGTTCGGGAAGG
>NZ_VPDC01000009.1:0-145067 GCF_013417875.1 Acinetobacter sp. YH12219 | reverse complement strand
GCAAGTAACTTGGACCAGTGTTGATCATTTAGCATTGTTCGAGGCATAGCGAGTGTAAAATTGGGTTTGGCGATTTAATTTTACTATCTCGCTATTTTTTTAATCAACAAATGTCAACAGACCCTAACTTTATTTAACAACAGTCCCAGATATTCACCAAACCAAATAGCGGTTTCTAAATCACCCGCAGGTGGCGTGACTTCAACAGGCGCATTATCCGATTGTGTCATTAAACCTAAAAAGCTCGACATCCGATTTAAATCTGTTGTGCTTCGTCCAGTTGGCATCAATGGAAGACCGCTCCACAACATGCCGTGCTGCATGGCGAATAAATTGATTTGCTGCAATACTGCCAATTTATCTCCACTTAAGCCGCCACCATTGGTAAAACCAGCGGCTAACTTGCCTTGCCATGTCCGTGCTAACCAGCGTTTAGATGATTGCTCCATGAATAATTTCATTGCCGCACTCATACTGCCCATATAGGTTGGGCATCCAAAAACGATGGCATCCGCACTGTCCAATTCATCCCAATCCACATGCTCTACATTCATGAGATGGACTTTTACACCGGCTTTTTCTGCACCTTGTACAATGAAATTCGCCACTTTGGCAGTGTGCCCATAGGGACTGTGGTAAACAACAGCAAGAGATTTAGCAGTCAAAGACATAACATTTAAAAGTCGATAGATTCAGTCAAGTTTAGCATTTTCAAAGCATAAAGACGAATGTTGCCATACGTCCTGTTTTCGCTTCTCGGCGATAAGAAAAATATTCATCAGCTTGCAAAAAGGTACATTGGTCGCCACCGGTTACAGATTTAACCCCATGTAATGCAAGAATATAACGCGCTATCGCATAAAGATCAGCATAATATTTGCCTTCCTTTACACCAGCTTTAAATGCACTTTCAAGTTCTGGGTATTTGGAACAAAAGGCAGCTTTGACTTCTGCGCCAATTTCAAAACTCTCTTGGCAAATGGCCGCCCCCAACCAAGCCCATGTTGGCTGAGTGTGCATGGCTGCAATGGTGTTTTCCACAATACCATTTGCCAAGCCCTTCCAACCTGCATGCAGATTGGCAACTTCAGTCCCGTCAGCATTACCCAAAACCACGGGTAAGCAATCTGCGGTCATCATCATCAGGGCATGGTGTTTAGACTGCGTGACCATACCATCGCCTTCGGGTGCAACAAAGTTGATCTGTTCATCAATGCGATGGCATAGCGTACTGTGCGTTTGGTTCATCCAGCTGATTTTATTCACGCCATATTTAGCAAAGTCTTTGAGCAATTGCATCCGGTGCTTTTGCACACGCGCTGCATCATCTCCCACATGCAATGCCAGATTAAATCCTGCCAGTTCAGGTTGTTCAGCGGGTTGCGTCTGATCATGATGAACTCGAGTTTGTCCCACAAAAACACCCTGTGGAAGTCCCTGAACAAATTGCATGTTGCCGTCCTTTTCTATCTATGGCGTGTAAATCAGTTTAAAACTTAATAAGCTTTGTTTTCGCTACGTAAAACTTCAACCAATTGATTAAAGTCTTCAGGCCATGGTGCTTCAAACATCATGTCTTCACCTGTACGTGGATGAACAAGACCCAATTTAACTGCATGTAACGCTTGACGTTTAAAGCCACGTAAAGTGTCATCTAATAACATCGACGCGCCTGCAGGCATACGTACACGTGGTACATACACTTGATCGCCCACAAGACCATGACCGATATAAGTAAAATGCACACGAATTTGATGAGTACGACCCGTTTCTAAACGTGCTTGAACGCGGGTAAAGTTTTGGAAACGTTCTTTCACATTATAGTGAGTCACCGCATCTTTACCGCCCGGCAAGACTGCCATTTTAATGCGATCAACAGGATGACGTTTAATCGGCTCATCCACTGTACCGCCGGCAATAATGTTGCCATATACGATCAAATCGTAAATACGGTAAACCGATTTCTTCGCCAATTGCTTACTTAAAGAAAATTGGGATTCGAGGTTTTTCGCAACTACCAACAGACCTGAGGTGTCTTTATCAATACGATGTACCAAACCTGCACGGGTCAACTCTGAAGATTTTGGGTAGTGATACAAAATTGCATTCACCAATGTGCCTGTGCTATTTCCAGCGCCCGGATGAACAACCATACCGACAGGTTTGTTAATCACCATAATATCGTCATCTTCATAGACAATATTGAGTGGAATATCTTCAGGTAAGCTACGGGTTTGTGCTTCTAACTCGACGTCTAAAGTCAGTAACTCTGTGCCTTCGCATTTGTACTTTGGTTTCACAGTGTTACCATTGACCAACAAATGGCCCTCTTTGAGCCACTGTTTTAGCTTTTCACGAGAAAAATCAGTCCAAACCAGTGCTGAAACCTGATCAATACGTTGTCCTAAATAGCTTTCATCCAATTGAAATTGCAACGATAAACGTGTTGCAGTTGAGTCTGAAGTATGGTTATCTGCATCCTCAGAATCTTCAAGTAAATTGAAATCAGTTTCAGGGAAATTAGAATTGGAAGATTGTGCTTGACTCATTTGCTCATTCAGACAAAAGTGGTTTAATAGTTCAATTGTAGCTCATTGCCCGTATTAACAGAGGAATTTTTATGTCGCTACCAAAATATAAAATGACAATGCTTGCTCTAACAATAGGCATTGCATCGGCAATGGTAGGCTGTAGCAGTAATCCAAAGAAAGAAGTGGTCGACACAGGTCCACAATCAAGCGAACAGATTTATATCGAAAAAGCCCAAAAAGCGCTTGAACGTAACCAATATACAGATGCAGCAAAACACCTTGAAGCTCTAGAGACCTACTACCCTACAGGTAACTATGCGCAGCAAGCACAACTTGAACTATTGTATGTAAAGTTTCAGCAAAAAGACTATGAAGGTGCGATTGCTCTTGCAGACCGTTTTATTCGTATGAACCCACAACATCCGCAAGTTGATTATGCGTACTACGTGCGTGGTGTTTCAAACATGGAGCAAAACTACAATGGTTTGCTTCGCTATACTTCTTTAAAGCAATCGCATCGTGATGTGAGCTATCTCAAAGTGGCTTATCAAAACTTTGTCGACTTTATCCGTCGCTATCCATCGAGCGAATATGCAGTCGATGCCGCACAACGTATGAAGTTCATCAGTCAAGAATTGGCTGAAAGCGAAATGAATGCGGCACGTTTTAATGTGAAGCGTAAAGCATGGTTAGCTGCTGTTGAACGTTCACTTTGGGTGATCGAACATTATCCGCAAGCACCACAAGTTCCAGAAGCTCTAGCGACGGTTGCCTATGGTTATGACAAACTTGGTGATAAAACCACGTCTCAGCAATACATCGAAGTGCTTAAGCTAAACTATCCAAAACTTGTGAAGTCAGACGGTACAGTCAATATGCGTGCTGCACGTAGTGAAGGCAGCTTCCTTAACCGTGCAACCTTAGGTATTTTCGGTAAAGAAGCACAAACGATGTCTGAGCAAACCTCTACAGAGGCGGTTGAAACTGATGAAGAAAAACGCAGTTTAACCAATCGTTTAAGCTTTGGCTTATTGGATCGTCCTCATAGCGAAAAAACTGAGTCGTCAGAATCAGCTGAATAATATAGTCGCAACGAAGGTCGATTTTTCACAAAGGGCAAGTTAGAATACTTGCCCTTTTATCTTTTCAGGATCTACAGATTCGGTTAGATTAAAAGGTATACAATAGTTCGATGGACGATGCTGTACTGCATCCCCACTGAACTTACAGCATTGCTGATTTCAACATATTTCACGAACTGCCCAAATTCAATAGATAGACAGATAAAACAGCATGGCCATTCCTCAACATACAATTGATCAAATTTTAGATCGCACCGATATTGTCGATGTGATTGGTCAATTTGTGAAATTGAAAAAGACTGGACGCACCTACTCAGGATGCTGCCCATTCCATCAGGAAAAATCGCCATCTTTCCATGTCTATCGTGATAAACAATATTTTCACTGCTTTGGTTGTCAGGCCAATGGTAATGCCATTCGCTTTTTAATGGATATTGGTAGTCGTAACTTCATCGAAGTGATGAAGGATTTATCAAGCCAAACGGGTATTGAACTACCGAAAGACAATAACGATTCCAATAAACTCAAATATAAACGCGAATCTAAACCTAAACCTGTACAAAAACCTGCAATCGAAACAAAAGCTCTGACGCCCCAAACAGGCGAAACACAGACTGCTCCTGCTGCAGTAAATTTCGAACACGACCCATTTGCTGAGTTTCAAAATAGCGAAGAAGCCTTTTATGGGAGCGATCCGTTTGCTCACTTTGACCAAGTTGCCAATGCTTTTGAAGATGTGCCGCAAGATGGAAACTTATATGACTTGCTGGAAAATGTCGCACAGTTTTATGAACAACAACTTCCGCTCAGTCCAATTGGGCAAGCTTATTTTAAACAACGGGGTCTCAGTGCAGACACCATCGCCTATTGGCGCTTAGGCTATGCCCCTGAAGATTGGCAACATTTAGAAAAAGCCTTTCCACAAGATATCGAAGGACTCAAACTTCTCGGTTTGATTCGAACCAGTGACAGTGGTCGTGACTTTGACCTACTGCGCGAGCGGGTGATTTTCCCGATTCGAGATGCGAAAGGTCGTGTGGTCGGTTTTGGTGGTCGTGCCCTAAATGATGAAATCAAACCGAAGTATATCAACTCTCCAGACTCTGAAGTTTTCCATAAAAACCAGTTACTTTATGGTTTATATGAAGGCCGTAAACAAAAAGCCCAAGACTGGTTAATGGTCGAAGGTTATATGGATGTCATTGCCCTTCAGCAATATGGCATTCATGGCGCTGTAGCAACTCTTGGGACAGCCAGTAATACAGAACATTTAAACATTTTATTTAAGCAAAATAGCCGTATTACCATTGCATTTGATGGTGATGCCGCGGGTCAAAAAGCAGCTCGTCGTACGCTTGAAATTGCCCTGCCATTACTGAATGATGGACGAGAACTTAAATTCTTTGTTTTGCCGAATGACCACGACCCAGATTCATTGATCCGTCGTGAAGGTATCGAAAATTTTCGACGTTTATTGGACACCTCACCGCTACTTTCTGAATTTGTTTTTGCACATTTAACGCAAAATCATAATGTTGCTTCGCCTGAAGGTAAAAGTCAGGTGATGGGTGAACTGAGACAACTGACTGAACTGTTACCGAAAGGTGGTTCATATCGTTATTTGCTACAACAATATTTCCGTGAAAAATTAGGGTTTAGCCGAAAGTGGCAGCCTCAAGTCAATAATGATGCGTCTCTGAGCTTTAGTACAAAAATTGATGCTGAAGAATATGTGATTGCGATTTTAATCAATCATCCTTATCTCTACATTCATTTTGAGCCTTTACGCGCCTTAGTTTCACAAGATCTCTTGCTTTATCACGTTTTAAATATTTTCAATGTGATTTTTGATGAATTGCCTGATGACCCAGAGTTATCGACCTATTATGTACTCGGTGCTTGCGCAGCACATCATCATGAATTACAACATATTTTAGAGCATGCCAATATCAGTGACTATACATCATCACCTGAACAAGCAGATAAACTCGCAGCAGATTTATCGACAAAATTGCAATATCAATTCTTACAACTCAAGATCAAGTCGAATAAGTTTTCTAGCCTTGCTGAAATGCGTAATTTAAAACAACGTATTTATGATATTGATAAAAAAAGATCGCTCACCCTCCTTGAAGATTAAGTTTTAACTTCAAGTTCAAGCTGTGAACGACATGCTATTCAATGAATCAGCTTATTTATTTTTTTGGTTTACGGCGATTTTCAGCCACATTAACTAAATCTTGTTCTAACATTTCAAAATAAGCAGGGTCTTCCGCCATCGCTGCATTGCGCAGCACGATAGAGGTCGGATGCAATAGTTTTTGGGTTAAACGATGCGACATTTCTTGCATAATTGTAGCCGCATCTTCACCCTTTTGTAGACGATTCAAGGCCAAAGCCAGTTCTTCTTGACGTAATGACTCACCATGTTCACGGTATGCATGAATTGTCGAGCCAGCCAAATTCACTTTTTGCTGTGTGATTAAATCTGTCGCAAGCTGATTAACCATCACTTCGGCTTCAACTGCCGCCTGACGACGCTGAGCCAAATTTTCTTCAATGACAGTTTGCAGGTCATCGACACCATATAAATAAACGCCATCTAGACTTTCAACTTTGGCTTCAATATCTCGTGGTACAGCCAAATCAACCAATAGCATTTGTTTATAACGACGTTTTTTCAGTGCTGCTTTGACATCCGCAAAATAAATCACTTGATGCAAGCTTCCAGTACAACTTGAAATTACATCTGCGCGATGTAAATTGTCTGCCAAATCTGCAAAATCAATTATTTCAACTTCTACACAATGAGCAATCTCTTGCGATAAAGCTTCGGCACGGGCACGTGTACGGTTACAGATAATAATTCTGCCCACACCCATTTCGGCCAAATGCTTTGCAACCAAGCTATTCATTTCACCAGCAGCAACAATCATCACCGTCAATTTTTCAGGCTGACTAAAGACCTGTAAAGCGAGCTGAGCAACAGCATAGCCCATCGACACCGCATGACTTCCAACGGCTGTTTCAGAACGCACACGTTTTGCCGCATAAAAGGCATATTCAAAAATACGGTTTAAATTTGGGGAAACGGTTTCGGCATCTTTGGCTAAGGACAAAGCCGTTTTGACTTGACCTAAAATTTGAGGCTCACCAAGCATGAGCGAATCCAAGCCGCTAGCCACACGCATGAGGTGTGTCACCGCTTGTGCATTTTCATAACGATACACATGATTTGACAATTGCTTTACATCGATACCATTTGATTGGGCGAGCCAATTCAATACCACGTCTGCATTTTCAGACATCGCATAGACTTCGGTACGATTACATGTAGACACCACCACCATGTCATTGAGTTCAGGCGTATGGCTTTGCTGTTCAAGCAGCGCTGTTAACTTTTCAGGGTTAAATGCAATCTGTTCGCGCAGTTCTACAGAGGCGGTTTGATGGTTGACACCCAATGCAAAGAAAGACATATCAGATCATCATTTCGCTAAATTTATGCTATTGTGCATTATCGGCGTCATAAAAAGCATTACTTGGATCAAGAAAAATTGCGTCTAACAAATAGCCGACTGAACGGCCAGACAATAAAGCAGTATTCTACCACATTCTTACTTGTTGGTAGCATGGCTTCTACTGCCCCAATTCGGGCCGTGGGAGAAGTTTACCATGCAAATTCAGGATATGATGCAATTAAACAAAGTATGATTGCAGAATTTGCCTTAGCTTATAACGACATCCCAACCGCGCTTCATAATTACACCGTGCTTGCAATCAAAAGCAAATCCACCATGGTCAAACAGCGTGCTTTAAACGTTGCTATTGAGCAAAATGATTTACAAGCAGCCTTAGATATTGCTACACATTGGGTTGTGCAAGAACCTGAAGATGTACCAGCATTATTTTATTTATCACATATTGCTTTGAAAGCCCATGAATATGAGCTTGCCGCCGAAACACTTGATAAAATTTTAACCATTGACCCAAATGCAGATTTAGAACAAATTTTGGCGGGTATTTCCCCTGAATCAGAGGAAGATCGCGCTTATCTGATTCAAGCACTGACCGCTAGCAAGGAAAAAACCAACCCTTCTATTTTGGTCTTAGTCGCAGGTTTACAAGCTCAAAATGGTGCCTTTGCTGATGCCTTAGACACCATTAATTTAGCACTGAAAAAACGCCCGAAAGTGACTGGCTATATCTTAATGAAAGCCAATTTACTTATGTCGTTAGGTGATGAAGAAGAAACCTTAAAATGGTTCGAAAAATCCAGCCGTAAACACCGCAACAATATGGAAGTTCGCTTAGCAGAAGCAAAATATTTAATTAAAATCAATCAGTCAGAATTAGGTCTAGAAAAACTCGAAGATATACTAAAGAAATGGCCATCTGCTGAAGAACCGCTATTTATGGCAGGTTTGACCAGTATTGACTTAGAGCTTTATGAAAAAGCCGAAAAGTATTTGGTGGAGTTACGTTATTCGAGCAAATACCAAAATGAAGCGTATTACTATCTCGCAGTAAATGCTGAACGCAAACAGCATTATGAAACGGCAAAAGCCTATTATCGCCTTGTTGATGGCAGTCTTTATACAGTTTCACGGCGCAATATGATCAGCATTTTTAGCCAGCAAAATAAGCTGCATGATGCACTGCGCTTTTTAACCCAAGAGCGGGTTAATTATCCTCAACATGCCAGTTTCTTATATCTTGCTCAGGCAGATATTTTAAAACGCATGAACAATAAAAAAGCAGCAGTCCGTTTGCTTGATGAAGCGGTAAGAAACTTGCCCGAAGATCCTGAGCTCATTTATGCCGAAGTTCTACTGCTCGACGCCCATCAAGATAAAGATAGACTCGACCAATTACTAAAACAATTACTTGAAATTGAACCCAATAGCCCGACCTATTTAAATGCATATGCCTATACCTTGGCGGTACAAAATAGACGCTTAGATGAAGCCCGAAAATACGTCGAACATGCCTTAGAATATGCTCCTGAGCAAGCTTCAATCTTAGATACGTTCGGTTATATTTGTTATTTGCAAAATGATTTTAGTACATCTGCATCTGTTTTGGCCAAAGCGTATGAACTGAGTAATAGTTTAAAAATTGGCATTCGCTATGCACGATCAGTCTTCATGCAAGGTGATATGAATAAATTTGACGCGTTGTTACAACAACTCCAACAAAAACATCCGAATGATCCGCAATTAGAGCAACTACATTCGTTATTGTTACCCCAACCCATGAAAAAGAGTTAAAAAGACTTTATGCAAGTATCTTCAAAATTTGGGGTATCTGCCCTGACCTGCTGCGCTTTATTTTTTACCGGTTGTCAGCAATATGTTAAAACACCCGCTCAACCTAGCCCTGAAGAGGTCGCTGCAAATCAATTCAACTTACAAGGTAAGATTGGTGTGCGCACGCCACAACAGTCAGGAAGTGCTTTTTTTACTTGGGTTCAAGACCGCAATGAATATGATATCGAACTGAGTGGCATATTAGGTGTTGGAAAAACTCAAATCAACGGTAAACCTGGTCAAGTTCAGTTAAACAGTGCAAAAACCGGTTTAATTGAAGCAGAAACACCTGAAGAATTACTGGAACGTGCTACCGGTTGGCAAGCTCCCATTACCCACCTCATCGACTGGGTACAGGCGCGCCCTGCAACCACACAAGCAAAAATTCAACGCGATACTGCGCAGCGTCCACAACAGATTATTGAAGATGGTTGGACCGTAGACCTGAGCTATAACGAGACTGCGACGGTACCGAACAAGTTAATTTTAAAACAAGCACTTGAATCCGGTCAGGAAAACCGTATTACAATGGTGATTCAAAATCGTTAATTTGCCTAAAAGCTGAGCTATGACTTCTGTGATTCGTGTACCTTCTCCTGCAAAACTCAATTTGTTTTTGCACATTACTGGCCGACGTCCTAATGGATATCACGAATTACAAACGATTTTTCAGCTCATCGATTTATCGGATTGGATGGAATTTCACCCACTTGCAAATTCTGCTGATGAAAATTTTATTCAAATTGAGGGCTTAAACAGCGTTAATCTAGAGCAAAATTTAATTTATCGTGCTGCTCAAATACTCAAACCGTTTGCTAAAGCACTAACTGCACAAAAAATCTACATTGAAAAAAATATTCCCATGGGTGCAGGGCTCGGTGGTGGTTCATCCAATGCAGCCACCACCCTAATCGTGCTCAATCAACTATGGAAATGTGGTTTAAATACCGAACAACTTGCAGAACTCGGCTTACAACTTGGGGCAGATGTTCCCGTGTTTGTACATGGTCTAAATGCATGGGCAGAAGGTATCGGTGAACACTTAACATTCATAGATTTAGCTCAAAAACAGTACATTGTGTTAAAACCTGACTGTTTTATCAGCACTCAACTGCTTTTTTCACAAAAAACGTTGACAAGAGACTCAAAGCCCACTAAATTTTGCGGCTATCAGGAAACGCCATCTGATTTTGGAAATAACTTTGAGCCTGTGGCACGAAGCTTATATCCCGAAGTCGATGAAGCAATGCGGTACTTAGATCAGTTCGGTACAGCAAAGCTTACAGGTACAGGTGCTTGTGTATTTACTGAAGTGACTGAAAATATGAATATTGATGACATATTGAAAAATGCACCATGTAAATCTTACTTGGTTCGCAGTTTGCAAGAATCACCATTACGTCATTTTGAAGTTTGATATAGGGGCGTCGCCAAGTGGTAAGGCACCGGGTTTTGATCTCGGCATCCGTTGGTTCGAATCCAGCCGCCCCTGCCATCATTTTTCACCTGTAGATGTAATTGCTGTAAAGTATTAGGGGCGTCGCCAAGTGGTAAGGCACCGGGTTTTGATCTCGGCATCCGTTGGTTCGAATCCAGCCGCCCCTGCCATTTACTTTATTCGCTATTTCATCAATTTAGGGGCGTCGCCAAGTGGTAAGGCACCGGGTTTTGATCTCGGCATCCGTTGGTTCGAATCCAGCCGCCCCTGCCATTTACTTCAAAAAAGACAGAGCATAATTTGCAGTATCTTTGTTGTTTCAACTTGACAAAATACTGTAAAAATATTAAAGTTCTGCCGCATTAGGGGCGTCGCCAAGTGGTAAGGCACCGGGTTTTGATCTCGGCATCCGTTGGTTCGAATCCAGCCGCCCCTGCCATCTAATTCTCCAATTTGCCAACCGCCAAGGGTGCTTCATGCCCAATCTTGTCGTTTTTAGTGGATCTGCACATCCACAATTCGCCCAAAAAGTCGTTAGCCACCTTCACATCCCTCTAGGTGCTGCATCTGTAGGTCAATTTTCTGACGGTGAAATCGCTGTCGAAATTACTGAAAATGTTCGTGGTAAAGACGTATTCATCGTACAACCAACTTGTGCTCCAACTAACGATAACCTTATGGAAATCTTAGTTATGGCTGATGCTTTGCGTCGAGCAAGTGCTGGTCGTATCACTGCTGTCATTCCTTATTTTGGTTATGCTCGTCAAGACCGTCGTCCACGTTCAAGCCGTGTGCCAATTACAGCAAAAGTTGTTGCAGATATGCTCACAACTGTTGGTATTGACCGCGTTGTCATGATCGACCTTCATGCTGACCAAATCCAAGGTTTCTTCGATATTCCTGTAGACAACATCTACGGTACTCCTGCACTTTTAGCAGATCTTCGTCAACAGTCACACGACAACTTAATGGTTGTTTCTCCTGACGTTGGTGGTGTAGTACGTGCGCGTGCTGTAGCTAAGCAAATGGGTGATATCGATCTTGCGATCATCGACAAACGCCGTCAAAAAGCGAATGAATCTCAAGTAATGCACTTGATCGGTGACGTTAAAGGCCGTGACTGTGTCATCGTTGATGATATGGTGGATACAGCAGGTACATTGTGTAAAGCTGCTGACGCACTAAAAACTTTTGGTGCTCGAAAAGTTGTTGCTTACGCAACTCACCCTGTACTTTCTGGTAAAGCTTTAGAAAACTTGAAAAACTCTGTGATTGACGAATTGGTTGTAACAGACACTATTCCGCTTTCAGAAGAAGCTCAAGCTCTTGGTAAGATTCGCCAAGTTTCAGTTGCAAGTATGGTTGCTGAAACAATTCGTCGTATTAATAACGAAGAATCTATTAGCGCAATGTTCGATTCTTATCTATAATATAGCGCTAAATTTAAAAGCCCTGCCTTTTGGTGGGGCTTTCTATCACTAGACTGGTCGAAGGTCTAGTCAATTAAACTTAAATAGGAATGTCTATCATGGCAAACTTCGTATTAAATGCAGTAGCACGTGAAGAAGCAGTACAAGGGAAAGGTTCGAGCCGCCGCCTTCGTCTTCAAAATAAAGTACCAGCAATCATCTACGGTGGTGCAGCTGAACCTGTAGCAGTTACTTTGGAACTTCGCGAACTTGTTAAAGCTTTAGAAAACAACGCATTCTTTGAAGAAGTTGTTGAAATCAACATCGACGGTAAAGCTGAAAGCGTTAAAATCCAAGCTTTACAACGTCACCCAGCTAAAAACACTCCTATGCACGCTGACTTCAAACGCGCATAAGTGTTAAATGGTGTAAATGAGTGAGTAAACTTTCACTGATTGTTGGTTTGGGTAACCCAGGTTCTGAGTATGCCCAAACCCGCCATAATGCAGGCTTCTGGTTTGTAGAACGCCTTGCAGAACAATATGGCATCCAACTCAAAGCTGATCCTAAATATAAAGGCATCAGTGGTCGTGGTAATATCGAAGGTCAAGACGTTCGTCTGCTGTTACCTACAACCTTTATGAACCTCTCTGGTCAAAGTGTTGTTCCCTTCGCCAAATTCTATCAAATTGCTCCTGAAGCAATGCTTATCGCACACGATGAACTTGATATGAACCCTGGTGTCATTCGCCTGAAAACTGGCGGTGGTCATGGTGGTCATAATGGTTTACGCGATATCGTCCCGCATATTGGTCCAAATTTCCATCGTTTACGTATTGGTATTGGTCATCCAGGTTCTAAAGAACGTGTCTCAGGCCATGTCTTAGGTAAAGCACCAAGTAGTGAACAAGGCTTAATGGATGATGCTATTGCACATGCCTTATCACGTACTAAATTGTTGGTAAGTGGTGAGATTCAGCAAGCCATGAACCAGATCAATGCTTACAAATAGAACTGACAATTCCACAAATTGTTGAACAATACTTATTGCCATCTGAATAATTTCAGAGCAAAATGCGCTTGCATTTGACTGCTCACCCAGCATTCAAGAGATTGTTCCACCATAAGATACGATCTTAGGTCTACCAAGGAGACGCTAGCCATGCTATCTCGTTTATTAAAAGCTAAAATCCACCGTTGCGTCGTTACACAAGCAGAATTACATTATGAAGGTTCTTGTGCAATTGACGGTATTCTTCTAGATTTAGCCGGTATCCGTGAATATGAAGAAATTCATATGTGGAACGTGACTAATGGTAAGCGTTTTACCACTTACGCCATTCGTGGTGAAGAAGGTTCTGGCATTATCTCTGTAAATGGCGGTGCTGCTCACCAAGCAGATATTGGCGACTTGATGATTATCGCAACTTTTGGCGATTTCACAGAAGCTGAAGCAAATGCACATAAGCCACGTTTAGTCTACGCGAACCCAAACAACACTGTGAACCACACAGCGAACTGTATTCCAGTTCAAGTTGCATAAGTTAAAGCATTTAAAGATTCTAAAAAGCCCGCAATTTTGCGGGCTTTTTTATGGCTGAAATATGCATTATTGATTACGAAAATTCAGTATTAGACGCATATCACTACATACAACTCAACAGCTCAATTTATTTGTCTACCCTGCTCTCGGGCCCTTCCACCATGCTTGATTTTGTTTACAATCAAAGGGCTGTAAATGCTCTCCGACCAACCCCACCAACAAAGGCTGACCATTTTCTTGTACCTTTAGCTCTGCATATTGCGCATCGCGATAGCACGCTTCCAAGCCTTCAGCAAATAAAAAACTGCTCGCAGCGGGATATAAACCCTCAAATCTATCGTCAGGATTTTTGAGCACCAGTTTTGTGGATGAGCTTGGATACTGCGCTAGTAACTCTGGGTTGAAACTGGTTCGAATCACTCTACGCTGTGCATCAAGCTGCGCATAACTCACAATACTTTTTTGATCGGCAAAATAGTCACGGTGTACATTTTCTTCTTTGTTCGCTTTGGCAGCCTGCCCATTGGCAGATTGCTCTACAGAAGGTAGACCACCAAAATAGAGCTGATAATTCAAGGCCATATAATCCCCTTGAATCAAAGAGCGCGGATCGACGGGTTGCAGCTTCACATAAATACTCTGACTGTTTGCCAGATGCCATTCATGACGTGCAATCATCAATACAAATAAAAGAATACTGAGTACAGCTAAACCAATAGGAAGCATTTTTTTATTGAGTATGTTCATCATGCTCCTCCCACTTGTTTAAGCTGTTTCGCAGATAACATCTTGGTGATGCCAAGCAGCAAAAGACCAGAGATCAAAATCGTTAAACTTTTCAATAAAAAACTCAGACCCAAATTGTAGTACAGCATCCATAAGCTAAAAATGATCAACACGATGCAAAGGGCTTTAACCAAAGATTGCTGATAAACCTGCGCCCATGCCAATAAAACCAATAACAAGAAAATTTCAAAATAACCCATCGCAATGAGTACAAGGCCCAATAGCAGTAACGGCCATTTTTCGCTCCCCGCCTGTTTTTTCTGATTTGCGATGTAAAGGCCAAGCCAAACCACAGGCAGTAGATAAACGATAAACAGGTCAAGAACGCCATGTTGGGTCTGTTCAAACTGTAGAACGTTATTTGACAAAGTTTGCAATACCACACCCGCCAATACGATGCATAACATCCATAACACAACACTTTTTCGATACATCGTGTGCAACCACGCTGTTGCACTCCCGAGCAAGAAAATCAGTAGAATATAATTCAATCCAGTCACAGCTAAGATGACATGTTCATCGCTCATAAAAAGATCGGCATCAAATAGTGTGGCCACTGCAAGGCCATATCCTGCAATGAGTTGAATAAAAACAATAAACCAATGCATTCGACTAAACAAACAGAGCAAGATAACACCAATTTGTAATACTAAAATAAACCCAATGCTATCGGTCAAGCTCTCTGTATGTATGAAGACCGCAGATTGGCCACATACCCATAAGCAGTAAGCAAATTGGCGACTAAAGATACTTTTAGCTCGTCGAATCAACCACCAAGCCACAGCCACAAAAACTAAGCCCATGACGATTGAAAACGCCTTCCAATAGGTCAGCAATAAGCTCGATAAAATAATGCCTGCGAACCATGCCCCAATCGCTAAAGGAATAACCGCAAATTTAGTCTGTGGCAGAAATTTCATCAGTGCCCAACTGATCACCGCAAACCAAGCAAATATCAGCAAGGCAAAAACCAACAATCCTGCACTCGAGTCAGATAAAATATGTTCTGCCCATTGGAAAATCAAAATACTGAAACTCGCGGCGAGACCTGCAGCTTGTAAACTGGTTTCTAATGCACGATGTTGTCGATAAAAATAGATAATCAGATAAATTGGAAGCAACAATGCAAAAATTAAATATTGCCATTGATACTGCTCTGCCCCATTTCCGCAGTATAAAAACATGCAATACATCGACATTAGTGTAATGAATGCTATAAATACAAAGCGCAGCGCAGCATAATATTTCAAACAAAACGTCACACATATTACCGTCAATATATTCATGCAGAGTAAATACCACCATGAATGATCAACGATTAAATAGCTTTGTTTAAAATATAAAAATAATGCCAATTGACTGATCAAACACAGTAGCGTAAAGACTCCGATATTCGGTCGATATAACCAAGGTAAAAGCAGCAAAGCCCACACCAAAAACAACAGATAACTGTCTGCACCTGTTTGATAGACCTGCCCAATCACAGCCAAACACAATCCAAGCAACAAACCGCTTAAAGTATCTAAACTTTGCTGAATCCAAGCATGCCTTGCAAAATATACACTCGTCACAGCACTAAGTACCAACAGCAACATTGGAATTGCCAATTGAATAAATTTGGGTAACATCAACCAGTTTGCCGCGATCAAATACACGAAACTGGCAGCTATCAGTGCAACACCGATCACTTGCAGATACCGAATGACCTGTACATCTTGGAACAGATCTGTTGAAAACTCTTGATCTAACTGTGAACGATGCAGCTTTATATTCTGCTGCTGAGAATGCTGAGGAGCGGTCATTTTTTATCATTATGCAATCATGGTTGATTTATCGGCACGATAGCATGCTTTGACACACTTTATATAAATGCTTACAAATCCAATCTTATAAATTTACTTATCTAAAATTTTGCAAATGATTCTAAGCAATAATCCCCCATCATCACTCAAACAGGTCTATACTCAAGACACATCGCTTCAGGGCGGGGTGAAATTCCCCACCGGTGGTAAATTTGCTGGGTTGAAAGCCCTACAAAAAGCCCACGAGCCAATCGTTTAAACGCGATTCGCAGATCAGGTGCAATACCTGAGCCGACGGTATAGTCCGGATGAAAGAAGACGACGTCACATCTCTATATCATTGATCATTTTCAATATATATCGTAACGCCACTATTTCACATGTCCTGAAATGTTCAACCGTATCTAAAATTTACGCGAGCGTTTCAATGTCTAGTTTAATTCAACCCGAAATTTTCTTTTCTGCCCTTCCACCTGCAGAACAGCGCATGCTGCAAGCCTTAGAAGACATTCGTCAAGGTAAACCAGTTTTAGTCATGGACGATTTTGACCGTGAAAATGAAGCCGACCTGATTGTTGCTGCAGAAACACTGACTGTAGAAACCATGGCACGTATGATTCGTGACGGTTCAGGGATTGTCTGCCTGTGTTTAACCGATGCTCAGGCTAATCATTTAGAACTTCCACCCATGGTGTCTGATAACTCTAGCCATTTTAAAACTGCCTTTACCGTCACCATTGAAGCTGCGGAAGGTGTTACTACTGGAGTTTCAGCAAAAGACCGAACAACTACAGTCAAAGCCGCAATTAAAGATGGTGCTGTTGCTAGTGACTTAAACCGTCCGGGTCATGTTTTTCCTTTACGTGCGCGTGAAGGCGGCGTATTGACCCGTCGTGGACATACTGAAGGGACTATTGATTTGGCACGTCTGGCCGGTTTAAAACCTGCAGGTGTTTTGTGTGAATTAACCAACCCAGACGGCACAATGGCCAATGGCGTACAAGTTTTAGCGTATGCACAAACCCATCATTTGACTGTACTCACCATTGAAGAAATTGTGCAATATCGTTTACAGCACAATCTCTAGTGCGAATTAATTAAAGCTCTACACATTCATAAAAAGGCTGATTGAATCAGCCTTTTTTATTTTTTACTGCACATTTCAAGTTAAGAATTAAACCGTGAATATGCTATAGATCCCGTAGATGGCAACTACCACTAAAATCAGCCCACACAGTGCCAACAATTTTTTATACCAGCGTGATTTCGACAATCGATGAAAAGATAAATACACCAAAGACAAAGTTGCGAAATCTAAAACGATCCAACTCAGGGTCAACACAATTAAACTCAGATCAAGATGAGGAGTAATTCCTACAAACTGCGGAAAAAATGAAGCAAAGAAAATAATATCCTTAGGATTTGAAATCCCCACGATCAGTCCTTGCTTAAAGCCCCCTTGTGCCGCTTTTAACTGCAGAGATTGTGCAGTGGGCTGTATAGTTACTTCTTTTAAAATATCAAATCCAATATAAGCAATATATAAACAACCCAGTATTTTGATGCCATCGAGCCAATGCGCATTAACATTTAAAATGCCTTTTAAAATACACACTGACAGCACAATCAAAATCAGTGACGCAAAATTTGTCCCGACAATGGTTTGAAATGCCTTTTTATATCCGCCTTGTAAACCTGAACTTGCGACCAACAGCATGACAGGTCCAGGTGTTGCAATCATTACGATGACTGCCACACAATATAAAAAGTACTCCGAATAATTCACGCTGAGATTCCTTCACTTATTTTTTTTACATCACGATAAATTTCATAAATAAAAAAAGAGGACTTAGTCCTCTTCATCCATGTTTTGCAATAAATGCAAGCGAATGGCATCTGCTCTTAAAAATGCCAAATCATAGCTGGCTGTGGCGAGTGCTAAAACACGACGTTCAAATTCATCCCACAACGGTCGCACCTGTTTGTAATGTATCCCGAGTCCACTTTCATCTGTGAAATGACGGTTTTTTTCGCAGAGCTTGAGTGCGTGATACAGTTTACGGCCTTTGCTTGCATCTGGACGTAAGCGAACTCGCTTAGACAAGACAAAGCCTTCGACATGGATGATATCTGCTTGCGGCAACATCGGTATTAAAATTTGATCTAATTGTGCATCTAAACGACACCAAATGGCCGTGTGTTGCTCTGCTGTATAGGTATTCCATTTTATGACTTCATGGTTAAAGCGGCGGCAACCACGACAGACTGAATCACCAAATACCGTAGAACAACGCCCTGCACATGGGGTTAACGAGGCAATTCGACGATCAGTACTCAAAACCGGCTCCATTCAATCAATATTTATGGGATAAAAACAACTCGGCATGACTATACACGCTAAAACTACTGAAATGAAGTTATGATCAAATGTGTGGTTAAAAGCCATCGCTTTACTCGCTTATTCATCCAAATCACGGTAGAATGTGCGCCTTAATTTTTATCCTGTTTATTCATTTGGAGTACTCCATGAACGCTACTGTAGAACAGCTTGCACCTGTAGAACAGCAAGCGACCTCTGGTTGGGTTGTTGCCGCACTTTATCAATTCAAAGAAGTTCAAGATCCTGCCGATCTTCAACAACGTCTTTTAGACTTGGTAAAAACCATCAACCTTTGCGGTACTCTAATTGTGGCAGGTGAAGGTATTAACGGTACGGTTGCCGGTGACCGTAAATCTGTAGATATCATCCATCAATTCCTTCTCAATGAAGGCTTTAATGCGATGGAATACAAAGAATCACATAGTACGGATAAACCATTCCGTAAAATGAAGATCAAACTGAAAAAAGAAATCGTGACTTTAGGTGTGGAAGTGAAACCACGTGATTTAGTCGGTCACTATCTTGATCCTAAAGAATGGAATGAACTAATTACACGTGATGACGTAATCCTAATTGATACACGTAACGACTATGAGTACAAAGCAGGTACATTTAAGGGTGCGATTGACCCGAAAACTGAGACTTTCCGTGAATTCCCTGAATACGTGAAAAAAGAGCTTGAGCAGCATAAAGATAAGAAAATTGCCATGTTCTGTACAGGCGGTATTCGCTGTGAAAAATCAACCTCACTTTTACTTCAAGAAGGCTTTAATGAGGTTTATCACCTTAAAGGCGGTATCTTAAAATATTTAGAAGAAACCCCTGTTGAAGAAAGCATGTGGGAAGGTGAATGTTTCGTATTTGACGGTCGTACTGCTGTCACTCACGGTATGGAAGAAGGCGAAAATATCAAATGTCACGCATGCGGTTGGCCACTGGCTCCTGCTGAAGTTGAACTTCCGAGCTACGAACACGGCGTATCATGCAAATACTGTATCGACAAAACTACTGAACAGCAAAAAGCAGGCTTCCGTATGCGTCAATCACAAATTGTGGCAGCAAAACGTAAGCGTCTCTAAGCAAAATTTGTTGTAACGATATATAAATAAAAGCCCTATTTTTAGGGCTTTTTTTACGCATTCTCAACAGTGACTTAATTTTTTTGACAAAATAACTATATCTGGTTATTTACGAGAATCAGTTCGCGCATTTATGCTTATTCTGATCAATTGATCCGAGAAAATCATTATAGATAATTGAAAAGGAAAGCATTATGCCAAAATTAATCAACTCTCCAATTGCAACCTCAAGGCGCCTTGCTTTACCCGCTCCCCGTGTAAAAGAAAGTGTAGGAGAATTAAAACACCTCCTTAACCAACAGTCGCATATTTTGATAGTCAGTATTGCTACATGCATTGGTGCAATTTTTGCCTTATTTATTGCTTATACATTGCACTTACAACCCACTATGCTCAACATTCTTGGACTTTGTGTGATTCCATTTGCTTTATCTCTGAGCTTACGCCAAGTCTATATTCACACACTGTTAAATATGGAACATGATGATTAATTTATGCACCTTGCAACGCTACTTATTGCAACTTTGTCCTACGCTGTTCAGTACATAAAACGATTTTTAAGGCTGCTAAAGCGCCAAAAATCAAAAATAAAATCCAAACTGAACAGCGTACACTCAATACTATAAAAACTATGATCCAAGCCTTTCAATTCTTCAATCTTATATCATTCAGCATTGCTTAATGCCATCACGCATTAATACATTTTCCTTCTAATTAAGCCTACATGTTCCTTCTAATTAAGCCTACATGCTACTTAATACAAGATGAACTCAATATTTATTGTTTTTGCTTAGGTGATTTCAGGAATATCTAAAACTGAACTTTACCCACTGCGCTTTTCAACATAGGATAAATACACCTTTTCTCTGCCTTGGCTACCATGACTTTAACTGAATGGATCATTTCAATCATGGAACAATTGGGTTATCTCGGTATTGCCCTACTCATGTTCCTTGACAATGTCTTCCCCCCAATCCCCTCAGAAATCATTATGCCCTCGGCTGGCTATTCTGCCTCCCAAGGTCAACTACTGCTCATTGGTGTCATTATTTCAGGTTGTGTCGGCTCTTTACTGGCGGCTGCATTGCTATATTGGATTGGTTATAAATTTAAGCATGAATCCATCTTTCACTTCGTCGATCGCTATGGAAAGTATTTATTTATCAAATCGGCAGATGTAAAAAAATCTCTAGCATGGTTTGAGCAATACGGTCACCGCATTGTATTTTTTGGCCGGATGATTCCAGCTGTGCGTTCTCTCATTAGTATTCCTGCGGGAATGAGCCGCATGCCATTTTGGAAGTTCATGTTTTATAGTGGTTTAGGCACGATTATTTGGACCACTTTTTTAGCTTGTATGGGTTTTTATTTAGGTGAAAATCAGCAGTTAATGCAGCAAATATTTAGTAAAGTTGGCCATGTGATTATTCTGATCACAGTCATCATTATTAGTTGGATTTTGTACCGTCGACATAAACGTCGACCTCGTTAATTTTTTGTTTTGGGGCTTAAATGAAACACTATCTCCTACACTTTGCTGCTGTTTATAGCATCGCCTTGGTGCTTTTGATTACCGTATTAATTTTTGGATTAAATCTTGGTGGTATTACATTAATTCCTACATTGGTGGCATGTGCATTAATCAGCGTTGGGCATTTTGTAAAGAAAGAACAACGTGTGCCTAGCAACCATGAAAAGATCCAACTGGTTTGGGGCTCCAGTGCCGTTGCAATCATCATTGGTAGCTTTTTTGTGCTGTTCTTGGTGCTGATGAATCCCAATGCCGAAAGCATTATGAAGTCTGTGGATAATGCAGGCATTGGGCTAACTGCTGTAGTTATGCTCTGCATGGTCGCCATTCATGGCACGATATTTCATATTGCCTACGGTTGGTATGCAGACTACTGCGCTAAAAAATTATAAATTTTTTTTAACTTATTCCGTTAGAATTTGAATCAATACCCTTCACTGAAACTTAAAATTCAGTGAAGAAACTTCGGGCAAGCTATACTCGCTCTTTATAAAACGAAAACATGAACATTAAATAATGAAAAAATACATCATCACATTTAGCATTGCTTATGCCCTCGCCATGGTTGCTGTCGCAGCCATCGAATCTTTCTTTGATTTACCCGGTGGTTCATCTATTACCTGTCTCATCGTGGGCGGTCTTGCTGCAGCATCTAGCTTTGTTAAAGACCATCAGCGAGTGCCAAATAAGTTAGAAAAGCGAACTTTGATTTGGAGCTGTATTTTAGCTTCGGTTCTCATCAGTGTCGTTGCTACAGTCATTTGTCTCTTAATATTCCCTGAAACCCAAGCCTTTATTCAAATGGCGCTAACGCAATTACCCGCTTGGGTCTGGCTGCTTGCTATCAGCTTTACCTTATTCATCCATTATCTCATGTTGGCTTTATCTTTTGGATGGATGGCAAAGAGCTTCTTAAAAGCCAAACGTAGTTAAGCCTTTAGACTAACTTTGAATTGAAAAGGTATAGCGCTAAAAAAAGCACCCCAAGGTGCTTTTTTTAAATTTCGTCGAAATTAATTTGGTGTGTGATACATCAAATATAATTCGTTCAAATTGGTTGGGATTTCTTCTGCAAGTTCATCCATCAACTGACCATTACGACGGAAAGATTCCATTTGTGGATCTTCTTCATCAATGCCGCTGAACACCATGATTGGCAAAGTTAAATCTACCAATTGTTCTTCAAACTCGTCGGTGAACCATGCATCTTCGTTTAGGAACATGGCATCAACGAAGCCAACACTCCAGTCACCAAGACTTGATTCAACATCGGCTTCTTCAATTTCAAATGGAAATTCAATACCATCTTCATTGGCAAGATTCTGACGAATCGATTCGAGCCATGCTTTTACTTGTGCAATAATTTCAGCAGGTACTTTTTTCTGATTGTTATCAAAAAGTTCGTCTAGCCATTTATCAAAAGCTGGGCCTACTGCAATTGCACATAAAAAACCATGAGTCGCTGCAAAATCTAGACCATGCTCGTTGTCATCGCCGTCTAGATAGTCACTCAAAAGGTCTAAATCTAAAGCACTCATTTCAAATCCAGAGTTAGAAACTTAATGCGTAAGCATAGCATTTTCAAGCGCTATGCTAAATCGCTATTTAGTCTTCTTCGTCATCAAAATCATCGTCATCGTCGATGTCGTAATCGAAATCTTTAAGCTCACGTTCAAGACGGCGCTGAGCCAGAAGGTCATCAATAAGTCGGCGCTTTTCTAACGATTCTTTCGCGCTAGTTTTTGCACTGGCCTCATCGAAATTCACATCATCATCACCGTAGTTATCATCTAGTTCAAAATCTGTAGAAGACACCAAAACTACCTCATAATGAAAAAAATTGAAGGGGTCTAGCCGCTATTTATATGGGATATAAAATATTGTCAAGTTTTATTTGTTTTTTTAACAACTAAACTTTAAAAATAGGTCTTTTTTTCTTACCAAAACCTGTGGCATGATATAATCCACCCTGCGTCCTTCATTTTTATGACAGTCAAAGATGGCTCGTAAAATAATCGATGCATGGGATGAACTTGAAAACAACAATTTCAGCCCCACCTAAATTACTGAATTTAAATTTTTAATATCTCATTGGACAGCTTGATGCTGTACCGTCCTAATGGGATAAGTCAGCTATTAACAAGATTTAATGAGACGATCGTGCTAAAATGCACGGTTTTTTACTGCCACAGATTCAACGAAGAGTAAGCAAAGATGAGCGATATGACTTCCCCTACTTCTCAAGTAGCGGCTCTGATTAGCCGAGGCAAAGAGCAAGGTTACCTAACTTTCGCCGAGGTTAACGATCATCTCCCGGACTCAATCACTGAAAGTGAACAGATTGAAGACATCATTCAGATGTTGAATGACGTGGGTATTCCGGTACATGATCGTGCACCAGAAACTGATGATACAATGTTTGAAGGTGGCAGCGAAGCGACTGACGAAGTTGCTGAAGAAGAAGCCGCTGCTGTACTTGCATCTGTTGAAAATGAACCCGGTCGTACCACTGACCCTGTGCGTATGTATATGCGCGAAATGGGTACAGTTGAGCTTTTGACACGTGAAGGCGAAATTAGCATTGCAAAACGCATCGAAGAAGGTATTCGTGACGTTTTACATTCTATTGCTTATTGGCCAAATGCAGTCGAAGTTGTATTACAAGAATATAAAGATTATGAAGCGGGTGAACGCCGTTTAGCTGATATTCTTTCTGGTTATTTAGATCCAGAATCTGACGAAGCCATCCCAGAAGTGATCGATGAAGATGATTCTGAGATCGATGAAGATGAAGCGTCAACCAACAAGCCAACTAAAGATGTCAAACTTGATGATGACGATGAAGAAGAAGAGTCTGAAGGTGATGATGATTCTGAAGGCGAATCTGGTCCAGATCCTGAAATTGCTAAAGCACGTTTCACTGAGCTTGAACAAGCATGGTTAGTCACTAAAGCTGCAATTGAAAAACATGGGCGTAACAGTAAAGAAGCTGCTGCTGCACTTGAAGCACTTGCAACTGTGTTCATGATGTTCAAATTCACGCCACGTTTATTCGACATCATCTCTGATTTGATTCGTAATACCCATGACCAAATCCGTACTTCTGAACGTGAAGTCATGCGTTATGCCGTACGTCGTGGTCGTATGGACCGTACTCAATTCCGTACGTCTTTCCCAGGTCAAGAATCTAACTTTGCTTGGTTAGATGAACAAATTGCTAAAGCACCTGCAGAAATGAAAGGCTATCTTGAAAAAGTCCGCCCTGACGTTCTTGCATTCCAACAAAAAATCGCTGACATCGAAAAAGAACTTGGCTTAGATGTTAAAGGCATCAAAGACATTTCTAAACGTATGTCGATTGGTGAAGCAAAAGCTCGCCGTGCGAAAAAGGAAATGGTTGAAGCCAACTTACGTTTGGTAATTTCGATTGCGAAAAAGTACACCAACCGTGGTTTGCAATTCCTCGACTTGATCCAAGAAGGTAACATCGGCTTGATGAAAGCGGTGGATAAATTCGAATATCGTCGTGGTTATAAGTTCTCTACTTATGCAACTTGGTGGATTCGTCAGGCGATTACACGTTCGATTGCCGACCAAGCACGTACTATTCGTATTCCAGTACACATGATCGAAACCATTAACAAGATCAACCGTGTATCTCGCCAACTTCTTCAAGAAATGGGTCGTGAACCGACACCTGAAGAATTAGGTGAACGTCTAGAAATGGACGAAGTGAAAGTTCGTAAAGTGCTTAAAATCGCGAAAGAACCAATTTCAATGGAAACACCAATTGGTGATGATGAAGATTCCCATCTTGGTGACTTCATTGAAGACGGCAACATCACCTCTCCGATTGATGCTGCAACGTCTGAAGGCTTAAAAGAAGCAACACGTGAAGTTCTTGAAAACTTGACTGAACGTGAAGCAAAAGTCTTGAAAATGCGTTTTGGTATCGATATGCCAACAGACCATACTCTAGAAGAAGTTGGTAAGCAGTTTGACGTAACACGTGAACGTATTCGTCAGATTGAAGCGAAAGCTTTACGTAAACTTCGCCATCCATCACGTTCAGAGCATTTGCGTTCATTCCTTGAGAATGACTAACCTATAACTAGGACAATGCAGGCTTGAATATGGGGTTTTCTGCCCCATATTATGAGCATGTAGCAAATGATTCCAAATACCTGCTCATTGCAGGTATTTTTAAATAATGAGGTGTCCCATGACTGATATGACTAATCGCGCTCCTTCACGTGAATTGCAAGAGCATCTTTGGGTCTTCCCTATGGACTACCCAATTAAATTGATTGGTAATGCAGGTGAAGAACTTCGCCTAGCAGTGAATGAAATTTTTGTTAAACATTTTCCTGATTTTGATGGCAGCAAAATGACGGTGACGCCATCTCGCACAGGTAAATATCATTCAATTACTGCTCAATTACGTTTCGAAGAGTTAGAACAAGTACATGCGGTCTATGCGGATTTAGCAGCTTGTAAACACATTCGTACTGCGCTGTAATTCTGTTGATGCAATTAAAAAAGCACGCTTTAGAGCGTGTTTTTTTATGTCTAAATACAATAGTGATCCCTTCAAGTATTCAGTATTTAACCCCCTTTTGTACGCTTAATTCATTATAATCCATACATAACTTTGATAGAAAAGGACACGAAATACGTGACTGAAACTGTTCAAAAACCCGAATTAATTATTCGTCAATATAACCACCTGACCCCTTATGCAGACCGCTTTTTAGAGATGAAAACACTCACTGAACAGCGCGATGAAAACACCCCTGATGAACTGTGGATATTACAGCATCCCGACGTATTAACTCAGGGGCAAGCTGGTAAGCCTGAACATATTTTGGTGCAAAGTAACATCCCTGTGGTACAAACAGACCGTGGTGGACAAGTCACTTGGCATGGGCCGGGTCAATTGGTGGCTTATTTCATGTTTGACCTAAACCGTTTGGGCTGGAATGTTCGTACACTGGTTTCGTATGCCGAAACCCTCATGATCGATTTGCTGAACAAATATGATATTCAAGCTTATGCCAAGCCTGATGCGCCGGGTGTTTATGTCAATGAACGAAAGATTGGTTCATTGGGCTTTAAAATTCGTAAAGGCCGCTCATATCATGGTTTAGCACTGAATATTGATTGCGATTTATTTGGTTTCCATACCATTAATCCATGTGGCTATGCAGGATTGGAAATGGTGCGCATACAAGATTTAGTACAGGATTACCCTAAATTTGAAAACTTATGCGTCGATATCATTGATACTTTGAAAAACAGTGGTTACTTTAAAGACGTAACAGTCAAACAACTATAAAAGACTTTGCTTTCTCAAATAAAATAATTTAGAGTAAAAGCTCTAAATTTAATAATTATAGATAAGGGATGTACACGTGATTGCAACTAAATCCGTTAAACCCGCGCTCCAGCAGGCCTATGTCAAACTCATGATGGATGTGATTGGTAGAGGTCTGGTCATGGCGAGCCAGGTCGATGAAGAAATTAAACAAGAAGTTTCTAAATTTCCAGTTAATTTTATTTTATCTATGAACGTTTTTCCTAATGGTGCTGCATTTGTCGCGCAAGTCACGGAAGACCACCAACTCAAACTCCTCACACCCGGCACTCAAAAGCCGGACTTAACCATTACGTTTAAGCATTTGAGTCATGCCTTTTTGGTCTTCTCATTTCAAGAAAGTACCGCACAAGCCTTTGCCAATGACCGCATGATAGCCGATGGTGATTTGTCTTATGCGATCCGACTGGTGCGTTGTCTCAACAAAATGGAAGCATTAATTTTACCTAAATTGGTGGCTGAATTGGCTGTCAAAGAATATCCAACACATTTAAGCCTAAAAGAAAAACTCAGTGGTGCTGCAAATATTTATTTAAAAGTAGCCCAGTCTTATTTAAAACGGAGCGCATAACACATGGCTAAACCATATTACGAATTTTTCTGTCCTGTAAAAGTGATTGCTGGCCATGCTGCTTTAGAACACATCCCATTTGAACTGTCTACGTTGGGTGCTAAACGCCCCATGATCATTACCGACAAAGGCGTTCGCAGTAACCAATTACTTGCACCGATTGAAGCGGCATTTGAAAGTACCGAGACGGTAATTGGCTATATATTTGATGATGTACCGCCAGACTCAAGTTTAGAAACCGTACGTAAAGCGGCTCAACTTTACCGCGACAACCAATGTGATGCCATTATTGCAGTCGGTGGCGGTTCAGTCATTGATACCTCTAAGGCAACCAATATCTTGGTGTCTGAAGGTGGCGATGACTTACTGAAATACTCAGGTGCGCACAACTTACCAAAACCGTTAAAACCATTTTTTGTGATTCCAACAACCTCGGGTACAGGTTCAGAAGTGACTATGGTCGCTGTGGTTTCTGACCCTGAAAAGAATGTAAAAATGGCCTTTGCATCGAATTATTTGATGCCACATGCGGCAATTCTTGACCCACGTATGACGCAAACTTTGCCACCCCATCTTACGGCGATGACAGCGATGGATGCGATGACGCATGCCATTGAAGCCTATACGTGCATGGCGGCGAACCCGATTTCAGATGCCTATGCAACTGCCGCAATCAAGAAAATTAGCAATAGCTTATTTGGTGTATTAGATAATACCAGCGATGCACATGGTCGCTTAGAACTTGCACAAGCTTCTACGATGGCAGGAATTGCATTTTCGAATTCGATGGTTGGATTAGTGCATTCATTAGGTCATGCACTGGGTGCAGTCGCTCACCTGCCCCACGGCTTATGCATGAACTTATTCCTGCCGTATGTGTTGGAATACAACAAAGAAGTAAATGGCGATAAGATTGCTGAATTGCTATTACCACTGGCTGGCCCTGATATTTATGCACAAACGCCGGCCAACCTCCGCGCTGAAAAAGCCATTTCAACACTTTTAGCCATGCGTGACCGCTTGTTTAGTTTGACCAAATTACCTCGTACTTTGAGTGAAACTGGCAAGGTGACAGAAGCTCAATTAGATGAAGTGGCAGAGAAAGCACTGAATGATGGATCGATTATTTATAATCCTAAAGAAGCCAGCTTAGAAGACCTCAAAACTATTCTAAAAAAAGCTTGGTAATTGCTGAAAAATAAGCGAATATAGCGAAAAATTAAGCCTGATGTTTTTTTAAACATCGGGCTTTTCACTTGCAGAACACAATATCAGTTATTTTTTAATCAAACTGGCATAATTTCTGCTAAAAATAATTTCAAAGTTACTGACAAAATGTACCAATTTGGAGTAGATTGGCGCACTTTTGTTTTAAAACGTAGGGGGGATCGTTCGTCTCAAACGATCCTTAGAATATGACTGATCCTTGATCAACGATAAGAGGATAACGCCGTTGACAAATATCTCTGGGACTCAATCGGCAGCTAAACTGCAAAAAACGCTTGGACTCTGGCACATTATTATTATTGGTTTGGCTTATATTCAGCCGATGACCTTGTTCGATACCTTCGGTCTAGTTTCTGAAGAAAGTCATCGACACGTGCCGACATCTTACATTATTGCCCTGATTGCAATTTTGTTTACCTCTATCAGTTATGGACATATGATCCGTCGCTATCCATCATCGGGTTCGGCGTATACCTATGCTCAAAAATCCATTCACCCGAACGTTGGTTTCATGGTGGGCTGGTCATCATGGCTAGATTACCTGCTGTCTCCAATGGTGAATATTATTCTTGCAGTGATTTACCTTGAAGCACTATTTCCAACAGTAAACCACTGGGTATGGGTCATTGTGCTAACGGCATTCATGACTGGAATTAACTTACGCGGCGCGCGTTTTGTTGCTAACTTTAACAGCCTGATTGTACTTGTGCAGTTATTAGTAATTGGTATTTTCACGTGGATGGTCTACAGCAAGCTTCAAATGGGCTTCAATGCTGATGGCCCGATTTCTGCGGCAGAACGCTACCAATTATGGAGCCTTGAGCCATTCTGGAATGAGCTGACGTCTGTGGGTGCGCTGATTACAGGTGCAACATTACTGTGCTTCTCGTTCACTGGTTTTGACTCATTAAGTTCATTGGCAGAAGAAACAAAAGATACTGAGAAAACACTGCCGAAAGCGATTTTCTTAACTGCTTTAATCGCAGGGATTATCTTCATTATTAGTACCTACTTCATGCAGCTGTTCTTCCCTGCTGAGCCGGGTAACTATTTCAAGAATATTGCTGAAACACAGCCAGAGATACTCTTGCTCGTCGGCGGCTCACTGTTCCAATCCTATGTTTTAACTTTTGCGATTGTGACAGTAATGGCATCAGGTATTTCTGCACATGCCGGTGTATCACGTCTGATGTACGTAATGGGGCGTGATGGCGTCATTAACAAGAAGATCTTTGGTCATATTAGTCCGAAAAACTTCACACCATCGTACAACATCATGATTGTAGGTGCGGTTGCATTAACTGCGGGCTTTATGGATCTTGATATTGTCATTTCGATGATTAGTTTTGGTGCATTGACAGCCTTTACTTTCGTGAACTTATCTGTGATTTCACGTTATGCACTTCGTGATGGCCGCACAAAAACAGCCAAAGATATTTTTAGCTTTGTCGTTATTCCAATGCTTGGCTTTATCAGTATCTTTGCGATGTGGTTAGAAATTGAAGAAACTGCTTTGAAATATGGTTTATGGTGGGCAATGTTCGGTATTTTATACCTTGGTTATAAAACTAAAGGTTTTAAACACCCAGCACCACAACATAACGAATTTGATGATAAATTCTAATCAAGTTTATCTCTAAACAAAAAAGGCGCTTAAAGCGCCTTTTTTGTTTTAAATATACCAATTAAGGTTGTATGAATTTTCTAGATTGCTGAAATTGAATTGAAATTTCTTCACACTTGTCTGGTGTATTGCCTTTTAATTCAACCGATGCTCCATCACCGTGTGACCATATACCATCTTCAACAGTCTCTAAATTTACAGCTGCTTCAAATATATGCTGTTGTTGTGGATAGAGTTTGATATCTATAGGTGTATCACATACTTGTTTTGGAAAATATGGTCTAACCTGCTCGAATAATTGCATGGTTAATGGCATATCACATTGCAAATGAATGGTGACTGGTACGCTATTGGTATTTTTTAAGATCAATTGAACATTTTGCGAATTAAGATCCGCTTGGGCAGCAGGTATTTCTACATACGTTTTTGTGTCAATCGACTGACGATCAAATGGATTGAGGAAGGCTAATTTACGTTCCACGCCATAACAAGAATCCTGCACGGAAGCTGAAAACTCTAAATATCGTGTCCCCAAGATAATTGTTCCGCGGCCATCCCCTGCATGACCGATATCAATGATTGGATCACCTGTACCTTCAATTGTAACCCCACCACTTCGAAAAAACTCTATGTCACAACCCGCTAAAACGCTGATCAAGCCACAAAGGGTTAAAGTCTTAAAATTTAATTTTCGCATCATGTTGATAAACTCCAAAGCGAAATGCACGATTTGCTTCAGGATTCCCGTCATCCATTGCGCAACGCTCCGCGGCAAGTTTTAAAAGTTGTAGTGAGTATTTCTGCCAAAGCTCTAAGCTCATTTCATGTAATTTATTAATCGATTCTTCTGTTAATTCGTCAGCACAAATGGCTTGTTCTAAGTAAGGTATTTCATCAGGATTCAATAAATTATGCAAACCCGCTTCTAAATGCGCTTGAACATTTCGTGTTAAAATTTTACGTGCTTCTAACTGCGAAGGATCTGGAATAAAACGACGTTGTTGTAAATACACCTGTCCATCTTTTTCAGTGGCAATTTCCAAACGAACAAGCTCATTGAGTACCGAACGTGGATGGCGCTCGGTGGAGATACGTTTCACTAACATTTCAAAACTATTTTCCGACTCACTACTAAAGGGCAATGAATCCCCCCAGCCTTCTGCAAGCCACAAACCAATCACACGTGATGGCACACTAATTGGCTCCGAAACAGTTGCTTCAGTCAGATCCTTACCCTCAGAAATCACTTCTTTATAAGCAGTCACGTCTTTACGGTGCAGGCCAGAAAGTAAACTGATCGCGGAAATCGTCGGTTTTTGATCGATACGCTCTAACTCTTGTACAGCTTGTTGGAAAAAAACCGGTTTCAATGCAGCAGTAAACTCGGTATATCCCACACCTGAGCGAATCAGCCATTGGCTCAGCTCATTCATCAGCACCAATACTTGCTGTAAATTTTGATCTGCCTCATTAGTGAGAAGTTTGCTCATTGAATTGCCATGAAAATTAGACTGCATAAGTGAAATTTTCGCATTGTTTAATCTACTTCACAATTTTTATCTGATGAGATCTTGAGGATATTCAGTAAAAAAATGATTATTTACATTAAAATGCGTAAAAGAAACACTGATCGAGATATCTAAACTTTCAACACTATGCCACCAACCAATTGGGATAAATAAGGTTTCCCCTGGTTGCAAAATGCACTCGAACGGTGTCACATTTTCTAACAGTGGATAGGCTACTAGATCAGCCTTTGCGACGTCTGAAACCTGACTGAATACCCAATGATCGTTATACATATACGGCATTTGCCATGCAGGAATCAAAGTCACTTTTTTACGTCCATAGATTTGTGCCAACATATTATTGGTTAAGTCATAATGCAGTGGTGTAAATGTGCCTGCAGGGCCAAACCATAAAAAATGTCGATCTTTGATCTCGTTTTGACAATAACCTTTGGCGAAGTCACCTAGATCCTCACTTATCTTTTGCATGAACTGCTTATTTTGAGCGGCGTTATTCGCAGTTAAATAAATGTCATTGCTACGCTTAGTGGCTTTGATTTGTGCGACAAAATCTTGCATCAAAATAATGCGTTTCAACTGTACCGATTTTTTTTCAAAATCTTGATACTGCTCACGATGCATCTGGACTTCAACCAACTCATTTTCAAAATGCTGTGCAAAATATTTAGGACTCCATTTATGCAATGCAGGCCAATGTTGTATCCCACCTTTTAAAATGACCGGCCGCATCTGGCTATAATACTGCTCTAGAAATGTTGCAAAATCAGGTGTTTCTATGCAATCGATTGTGGATGGACTGTGGTCGTTCAATTGATTCAATTGACCCATCACCTGTAATAACCAGCGCTGTTTATTCTGCTGTTGCTGTAGTTGCTTCAGTTTTTTTAAAATTACGTTATTGTTTACATGCTTTAAAAACTGAATGATCAAATGATTTGAAATATTTTTTTGCTTAATTTTTTCTAAAATTTCAACTGTCTCTAAGCTCTCAAGACTGTAGTCCAAAAGTTCATTTTGCAGCTGTTCTGAAAGTTGTTCATCTTCAGAAAATAAGTATTGATCCACCCTTGGGCTTAATCCATGTGATTGTAAAATTAGACTTATTTTCTGTACATCGCAACCATTTTCAATATTTTCATTCAACCAATTTTGCCATTCCGTCGGTAAGGACTGATACCAATTTTTACTTTGCTTTAGATGTTCACTCTGGCTTTCTACATTCATTTTCACCACTCCACCCTCTTTACAAGTGAAGTATAAATGATCTATTTTTAAAATGCTAAATTTTCGCATTTTATAATTATTTAAACACCGCGAATGTTATGAATCCGTCAAATATCACGCGGAATGACATAACAAAGTAAAGGAGAAAGTTCATGAAAATTCGTCATTTAGTCATCGTTAGCAGTCTGTCTTTAGCTTCAATACCGGTATATGCAGGTTTTGCCGATACCATGCGTGATTTAAGAAATACGCTGAATCAATTTAATGAAACATCCAAAGAAGTATCGAATACCGCAAAAGAATGGACAGGCAGTCAGGCCACGACTAATTCAAATTATGCTGCAAATGGTTTCAGTATGGGACAGCAACTTAGACCTAAAATTAATAATCTACCGCTTTATAAAACTGCCGATAAATCGAGCCAAGTCATTAATAAACTGTCAAAAAATGCAGATATTATTTTTGCGGGAAACATGACTAAAACAGGTTTGATAGAAGTCACTACAGAACATGGCAATGGCTGGATTGAATCACACCTTGTTCAATAAATCTTGATTTTAAATGTTTATACAACCGCATCAGCCGTACATAACAACTTTACTCTATTGAGCACTAGTCATGAATAATAATCACAAAATCAGCATTATCGCTGCTGTATTTACGACATTGGTGGGCTGTGGTGGATCAAGCTCCAATGATGGTGGCGCGACACCTACACCTACACCTACACCTACACCTACACCTACACCTACACCTACACCTACACCTACGCCAACGCCAACGCCAACGCCAACGCCAACGCCAACGCCAACAACTGTAGCGGATAAATTCACAGGTGAATGGATTCAAGGGAACTCTGCTCTCGGTAACAGTAATTGCGATTTACCACAAATTTCAATTCATAAAACCAGTGAAAATTCAGTCAGTGCACTGAACGAAGAACTTAAATATGCGGTACACAATAGTTCAAGCAAAACCTGCAGCGGCGAATTTATTTCCAAACGCTATCAATTACTTCATGACATGGTTATAAGTGAAATACAGCCGGCTGCAACACTAAATAACTTTGAATATCATGCGATTAAGTTTCAACCAGTCAGGGGTGGCGCGACTACCAACCGTGTCTTAACTTTTTTAAATAATCATTCTTTCTGCGTAATTAATGCGACGATTTCAAATCCAAGCTATATCATCATGCAACGTGGTCTAATTACTGACCCACTCAAGGACAGCCGCTGCTATACAAAAAATTCCAATGAATTCTTCACCAATTTAAAACCGAAAACCAAAATCACAACTGCAGACTTCAAGACTGAGAGCTTTATTAATACCACCGACACTGTGAACTTCTTGGCTCAGCTCAATACAATGGGACAAAGTGGTTATAAGTTAATTGGCTATGATTCTAAAACTTTGGACAATGGCAATGTTAATAGCTACATGAAACTTGCCAATAAAAATACGCGTTTCAATCATATTGTGGCAGATCGTACAGCACCCTCTACCGCTGACATTTATTTTACATGGCGTAATCAGTTAAACGAAAAAGGCAAATCAGGCTATCAATACCTGCATAGCGTCAGACCAACCAATGCCCTGAATTTCAAAGATTATTTTATTAAGAAGGAAAATGATACCGCAACATACACCTATGACAGCGGCTATGTTTCCCCACTCGTCGACCCAGTGCAACTGGAAACCATACTTAATACACTGGGTGCCCAAGGCTGCCGTATTATTCAGTTCAAAAACTATTTCACAGGTTTACGACCTGAAGTTCTGAACGGCAAACAAAATAGTCCTAAAGTTGCAACCTGTATAAATAGCAGCGCACACCATGGCACTTACAGCTATCGCTATAAAACTTACCCAACCGGCAGCAATAGTGTAGAACGCAGCATAAAATTACAGGAGATGATCGATGAGCAAGCTAAAGACGGTTACCGCTTAGTCAGCCGTGCTTTAGATATGAGTTCAACCACCAAAAACGGTATGCTGTTTATGAAAGACAGTGAAAACACCAATGTCGGTGAGTTTAAAGTCTTTAGCGAAACTGTCTTTGCAACGTCGACATTTAACGACGTCTTACTGAAACGTCTTCAGCAGCAAGGTCAATTGGGTTGGTTATACACCAGCGGTCAACTGCTGTTTGCAAATAATCCAAAACATCTGCAAACAGAGCTGAGTGACTTTAATCTAATTGATTAATTCACGAGGTAATTTGAGCTTTTAAAAGTACTTAAGCTTTTCTATGTCCTTGTTGTTTCGACATCAAGGACATTAATTATTGAAATGGATCAAAGCAATAATACACACCGATTATTTTAAGCGGCAGTTAAAACCCATCTTGGTATCTACTATATTTTTTTCATAACCTAAACTTTGAATAAATTGATTTCGATCTGCTACTAACTGCTGATCGGCAGGGCTAAGACGCGCTTTATTTTTTTGAGCCAAGCTGTATGTTTCATTGACTAAGTCTTGATATAGCCCACATACTTCCTGACGCTTTGCTTTTTTCAATTGGCGACCACCATACCAAGAACGCTCAAAATCGTCGGCTTTTAGTGTTTTTCCCCATTCCTCAATACGCTGATTTTGCCTTTGCTGCATTTCCAGCATGCCCTGCTGGATTTCAGCCTTAGTAAAAGGCTTGATCACCTCAACCTTCGGTACAACTGGAACATTTTCTGTAGTTGCAGTGACGGTCACTGGTGTCTGTTCTGTTGTGTTCGATACGGTTGGATTAGCCCAACTCATTGATGAAATGAATCCGGTCGCAATCACGACACCAAAAGCTTTTAAATTTATAGATTTCAAGTTTTAAGTACCCGTTTTATTTCTTCACAGTGTTCTTATACACATTTTTATATTGATGCTGAAGTTTTTAAGCCCTTATTTTACAAAACTTCATTGCTGTAAACGGTTCACTGTGTTCACTCCCAATAAAAAACCGCTCGATAGAGCGGCTTTTTGAACAGATCACACTTAGACCAATTCTTTAAAGTCTTGCTGACGCCAAGCTTCATATAAAATCACAGCAGTAGCATTGGACAAGTTTAAACTGCGTGAATTTGGTGCCATCGGCAGGCGAATCCAATGTTCTTTCGGGAACATCATACGGACATCTTCTGGCAAACCACGTGTTTCTGGCCCCATCAACAATGCTACAGGGCGATTTAGATTAGAGGTATGCGGTGTTTCAAATCCTTTGGTGGTTAATGGATAAATGGCATCCATCTCAATACCTTGCGCTTTTAAGCCCGCAAGGCATTCTTCAAAGTTTTCCCACACTTTCATGTGCGCCCATTCATGATAATCCAAACCGGCGCGGCGAAGTTTTTTATCATCCAGCTCAAAGCCTAATGGCTTGACCAAATGCAACTGCGCTCCAGTATTGGCACATAAACGAATGATATTCCCTGTATTTGCAGGAATTTCTGGCTCGTATAAAACAACATGTATCACGTATTTTCTCTATATTAAATTGTTTGATAAATACATATTTACCAAGATTTGACCAACTTCACTTTTGCAATCCCCCATGGGACTGCTTCAAGTCCTGACGATTCATCATTTAGAAAATCTTCAATTTCAGACTGTCTTGAAGAATCATCAAATAAATTATTGTAATTAAGTTCTAAATTGAATTTCTCACAAAGCCTATCTGCAAGATGGTGACAATGAAAACTGTGAAAATCTCCACAAGGTTCTATGCCAATATAGTCATAGCCTAAAAGTAATTCATTTGTATCTTCAGGTTCAACAATTACCTTCTTCAAACATGCATAAAGGCCGACCTCTCCTATATTAGGAAAAGCAGGTTTATAAATTTCAAGAATATCCTGTCTATATTCTTCATCAATATACATTGATAATAAGTGAACATTTTGACAATGCTCAAAGAATTTATGCTTATATTCTAAAGCAGTTTCAATATCGTAAAAGAGGCTGATCCAACCAACCTGATCTTGCAAACTATGTTGATCAGCCCACTTCCGCAAGTTACTCAATTGCAAATTAGACAAATTAAACTGGCTTTGTACATCTTCTATTTTAAAATGTGCATTTTTAACGCATGAATAAGACCAATCGCTAATCAAATGATCATTAATGCAAGAACTGCAAGTACGAATAAATTGATTAGCCCTGTTCAATAATGCATGCTGTTTAAGCCGCAACAAATAATAGCCAGCAAAATAATAGGCCATCCATCAATCCAGCCATTGAAGCTGTTCACGCAGACTCACCACATCACCAATAATCGTCAATGTAGGCGCCTGAATTTGGTATTCACTGACTTTAGATGCAATATCTGCCAATGTCCCGACCACGACTGTTTGTTCAGGTGTCGTCCCTTTAGAAACCAATGCGACAGGCATGTCTGAACGCTGCCCATGCGCGATGAGTTTCTCACAAATTTTTTCTAGACCGACCAAGCCCATATACAGCACAAGCGTTTGATTTTGATAAACCAACTCATTCCAAGGCAGCTCAGGCGAACCTTCTTTCAGATGGCCTGTCAGGAAGCGTACACTTTGCGCATAATCACGATGCGTTAAAGGAATCCCTGCATAAGCCGAACAACCAGATGCAGCAGTAATCCCTGGAACGACTTGGAAGGCAACGCCTGCCGCAAAAAGTTCCTGAATTTCTTCACCGCCGCGGCCAAAGATGAATGGATCTCCGCCTTTTAAACGGCAGACACGTTTGCCTTCACTTGCATATTTCACCAGTAAGGCATTGATGCCTTCTTGCGGAACAGCATGATTAGATCGTGCTTTACCTACGTAAATTTTTTCAGCGTCACGGCGGCAGAGGTCCATAATCGGCTGAGAAACCAAACGGTCATAGATCACCACATCCGCTTGCTGCATTAAACGCAGGGCTTTTAAGGTCAGCAGTTCAGGATCACCCGGCCCTGCACCCACCAAATACACCTCGCCTTTCGGCTGTTTCCATTCCAATATGGCCTGTTCAATCAAACGATTGGCTTCGGTCAAATTGTCATTAAATACCTGCTCTTTGAGCGGACTTGCATACAAGTCTTCCCAAAAAATACGGCGTTCATCTGGATTGACGATTTTGGATTTAACGGCTGCGCGCCACTTACCTGAGAACTCAGCCAGTTTGCCCATGCCATGCGGTATTGAGCTTTCTAACTGGGTGCGTATTTGACGCGAGAGTACTGGCGATGTGCCATTGGATGCTACGGAGATGACCAGCGGAGAACGGTTAATAATCGCAGGAACCATAAAACGGCAATGCGGCGGATCATCAACACTATTGACCAAGACATTTTCAGCTTCGCAGGCTTCAAAAACCGCCTGATTGACCGCTTTGTCATTGGTTGCTGCAATCACTAAACGAAACTGACGCAGCGCAATGGCATTTTCTTGATAAACCGATTCGTGATAAATCGAGTTGAGATATTGACCTTGGGTTTTATTAACCAAGGTCAATAAATCATCTTCAATTTCGGGTGAGCAAACTGTCAGCTGAGCGCCCGCTTTTGCAAGCAGCACAGCCTTTCTATATGCAATTCGACCACCACCAACAATC
Organism: Acinetobacter sp. YH12219; assembly: GCF_013417875.1. Lineage (NCBI taxonomy): Bacteria > Pseudomonadati > Pseudomonadota > Gammaproteobacteria > Moraxellales > Moraxellaceae > Acinetobacter > Acinetobacter sp. YH12219. The sequence continues at coordinate 107,066 of NZ_VPDC01000009.1, read as the reverse complement.
AGACAAGGTTGCTGCTGCAACTTCAAAGAGATTGGAAAGATATCCACACACGACCTCAATAGTTTAAATCTGATTGTCTTAAGCAATTTTTGTGCACAAATGTATGCACTTTATCGACTATTAATCGATAAATTCAGCACCGCCCATATATGGACGAAGTACTGCTGGAATTTCAATTGAACCGTCTGCACGTTGATAGTTTTCCATCACGGCAAGTAAAGTACGACCAACTGCCAAACCTGAACCATTCAGCGTGTGTACAAACTCAGTTTTCTTTTGGTCAGCACGGTAACGCGCTTTCATACGGCGTGCTTGGAAGTCACCCATGCATGAGCAAGATGAAATTTCACGGTAGGTATTTTGACTTGGCACCCAAACTTCTAAATCATAAGTTTTGATTGCACCAAAGCCCATGTCTCCGCCACACAGAACGACTTTACGGTATGGTAAGCCTAATGCTTGAAGAATACCTTCGGCATGACCCGTTAATTCTTCCAAAGCATCCATCGAAGTTTCAGGTTTTACAATCTGAACCATTTCTACTTTGTCAAATTGGTGTTGACGGATCAAACCACGTGTATCACGGCCATACGAACCCGCTTCGCTACGGAAACATGGCGTATGTGCTGCATATTTTAAAGGTAGACGTTCTGGGTCAATGATTTCATCACGCACGAAGTTGGTTACAGGCACTTCTGCAGTCGGGATCAGGTAGTATTCTTTTTCGCCTTGAAGTTTGAATAAATCCTCTTCAAATTTAGGCAATTGGCCTGTACCACGTAAAGAATCTGCATTAACTAAATAAGGTACATACGCTTCTGTATAGCCATTTTCCAAGGTATGTGTATTTAACATAAATTGGGTAATTGCACGCTGTAAACGCGCCAATGGGCCTTTGAGTACGCTAAAACGAGTACCTGTCAATTTGGTTGCGGTTTCAAATTCTAAACCGCCCATCATTTCACCCAAGTCAGTATGGTCTTTGATCTCAAAATCAAACTGACGTGGTGTACCCCACTTTAGAACTTCAACATTGTCATTTTCGTCTTTGCCTTCTGGCACAGACTCATGAGGTAAATTTGGAATCGATAAAGATTTGGCTTCAAGTTCAGCCTGAAGCTCAGAAAGTGCAACTTCTGCGGCTTTAATTTCATCACCAATAGCAGACATACGTGCCATGATTTCAGATGCATCACCGCCAGCTTTTTTAATTTGACCAACTTGTTTTGCACCAGCATTACGTTCAGCTTGTAACGACTCAGTTTTAGACTGAATTTCCTTACGGCGAGCTTCAAGGTCTGCCCACTCTGCTACGTTAAGTTGAACACCACGTTTTGCTAAGGCTAAGTTTACAGCCTCAATATTATTTCTGAGTAATTTCGGGTCGATCATAGCCAATCTTAAGTAAAGAAAAAAACTGGCTATAGTGTAAGCTCTTAACACTTAAAAATACAGTGACCGAGCTTACAGGTGCCCCTTATTAGACCAATAATCTTGCTTCAAATTGTCTTATTTGGTTTCGTAATTTGGCAAACTTGGTAAATATTCAGGTTTAAATAGCTCTTTAGCCATAAAATATGGAAGTTTTAGCTCAGGCATGCCCTCTGCGTAGCTCGCCAATTCATACAATGGATAAGCAAATACGATCCCGTTCGCGCCATAATAAAAATTATCGCTTAACTGTAGTTTTGAACGTTCAATATCGTGACTATCCAACCACATATAGTTGGCATCAAAAAGTGCGCTAATCACTTTCGCGTCTGCACCTTTGACCAAGACATCTTGTAAAGCCAAACGTTTTTTGGCTTTTAAATCAAAATTGACATATTCAACATGCGACATGCCATGAGCCGCATGCGCTGCGTAGGTATAGCTTTCGATTGCAAAAGTTGCGATATGTCCCCACTGACTAATATATCGAACAGAAGTGGTACTTTGACTTAGGCCTGCATCCGTCTTGTCTGATAAATCGATTTTTTGATTCGGCTCAGTTGAAAATGCAATCGGGTCTGCTTTTTTAATCCGATCAGTAAAATATTGATTAATCCAATCAACATTGGTTTCAACTGTTTGAATCCTATATTGGGTACAACCTTCCGCATCGCAAGCTTGAGCTTTTGGTAATTGCATCTCAACAGATTTAGATTGAATAAGTGGAATCGCATCAGCGACGACCGCTGGCTTCTGTTCCGTTGTTTCACCTTCAACAGGTTCATTTCGAGGATGGCAGGCCGTTAATGACCCGACTAAAACCACAGCTGAAACAGCCCAAGCTATATTATTCATATGATTTTTTTTCATCCCAAAATTCCCTATAGCAACAGTCAAAACCACAAGTCACTTCATTTAAGCAAACTGTGAATATCAGCATACTACTAAATTTCTCTTATATTCAGCTTGCTGGCTTTACATTTCTCCATAAAAAAAGCAGACGGATGTCTGCTTTTTTTCGATTATGAGAATTATTGATCAATAATGTCCGTACCTTTTGGAGGTACAAAATTAAAGGTTGACGCTGGAATAGACGCATTCACCTTCACATTATTGAAACGTACATGGGTTGTTTGACCTAATGAGTCTTGGAGAATCATTAAAGTCGGCGCATTTTTCGCACCAAAACTAATGGTTAAGCTTTGAAACACACCATCATCACTTTTTGGATATAAAGTGTAATAAGTTTTCGTCTTATTCGGCTGTGTAATACGATAAGACTTCATAATTTGAGCCGTATTACCCGACAATAATAATGCAGGCGTATTCGCAACTTGGTCATCTAAGCTTTGGCGTACCGCTTGTTGTAGGTCTGGATCATAGATCCAAACTGTTTTACCTGTAGTCGCAATGGTTTGCTTAGATGGGCTGGTTGTTTCCCAATAGAATTTACCCGGGCGCTGAACTTTCATGACCCCAGTAAAAGTCTGGTTCATATGCTGCGCACTTAAACCTTTCTTTTGAGTTGCTTTGGGGTTAGTCACTTTTGTAGTTTGCTGAAAGTTAGCTGTAAAACTTTTAATACCCGATAATTGTTTCACCAAATTTGCAGTTGCCTGCTGCTCCGACGCTGCAACTGGTGCCGCGAATACTGTCGTACTCATAACCGGTGCCAGTGTCGCTGCACCTAATGCCATAGCACAGATGGTTTTACGAAGCATTTTCATAGATTCACCTTTTATATTTGCATCAACGCAATTTGTTAGATGGCTCCATCTTAAACCACTTTCATTGACTAAATTTAGAGAAAATAAGAAGTTTTGTATGGTTATTAATGCAAATTGCTGTTTTTTATTCATCATGATGGAGAAATATAAAATAAAAAGGCACTTGATTTGATTCAAATGCCTTTCAAATAGTTAAACAACGATTTAGCAATTTTAATAATCCAATATTAAGTTACTTCCATTGCCAACCGATCGATGCACCAGCGCCAAAGTCACCTTCAGAGTTCCCTGTTGCAGCCAATTTATACACATATTTATTGCTCTCAGTTACTCCACTAAAACCTACTGCATAGCCTTGTGAACCTTCCCAAGTCCCCATACCTACACTGAACATGTTATATCCAGCATCTGTGGGTTGAGGTAAGGAGGCGATTGCAATACTTGAAGCAACAGCACCGTAAACATTATCTTTAAATTTATTGAAATTATGGTTCAATTCATTCACACGTTGATTGGTATAACTATTGGCTTGATTAAGTACATTTGCCCCATGCTGATCTGTATATGCTTTTGAACTATTTAACACTACTAGATCTGCTTGACGTATTTGTTTCACGTTTACCGCATCGGTGTCTGCCGTACCAGCTGCCACATGGATAATTTGCCGCTCTGCACCAGCCGAGCCAACGGAAACCGTATTATTGCGGTCAGAGCTTGAACCATTGCCAAGTACAACAGCATTATTTGCAGAGGTGTTGATATTGTTACCAACCACATAGGTATTATTACCTGTGACTGTTTGAACCTACAGCACCAGATCCATCACCACTGACTGTATTGTTTACACCGAGGGCAATAGACTGATTACCATCAGCTTTATTACCTGCACCGACTGCAATCGCATCTTGTCCATTCGCAGTTGGTTTAGGTGCTGTATTGGCAACGTTTGATTGAATTTTAATGTACGGATCTGTTTCTTTTAAGCTCAACAACCATTCAACTTCAGTACCGACAAATCCATTTTTTATCGCAAGTTCATACGCACTGAAACCATTTTCACCAGTTAGTCCTTGTGCGCCAACTGCACCACGTAGACTTTCTAACCATTGGTCTTCATTGCCTTCATAACCATTGCTCACCGCAACTTGATAAGCACTTGCACCATCTAGACCATTGCTGCCATTCAGACCGTTCAACCCATCCTTACCATCGATGCCGTCTCGGCCATTGAGTCCATCTTTACCAGTAGCGCCTGTTGCTCCTGTATCGCCTTTGTCACCTTTAGCTCCGGTTGCACCTGTTGCTCCTGTATCGCCTTTTTCACCAGCAGGACCTTGAGGTCCCATTGGCCCTTCTGGGCCAGGAATTCCACTATTGCAACGATTACAAGTATGCTCAGGATATGACGAGCCACTCCCACCAGCCCATGCAATTGAACCTAAGAAAATAAAATACTCACAGCTAGTAATTTTGGTACAGCTTTAATAGCGATTGAAGTTATTTCACCAAGTCCTAGTGTCTTTTCAAATGCAATTTGTTGGCTTTTATCAGGACAATTCCTTTTCTGATAGTCAGCACCGATAAAAACTGTATTCAATATTTTATTCATGTCCTTATCCTTTTTTTGTATTTGTACTCCTCTATTACGCTCTTTATTTTTTTGTGATTTAAATCACTATTTATGGTGAATTTATTGATTTGTACATCATTTGTAACAATCTAAAAAATACCTCACATTTTATTCAGACGAAAAAAAACCCGCAAAAATGCGGGTTTTTTTCTATTAAAGCTTACGCTTCAACAGATACGTAGCGACGACCGAATTGGCCTTTCACTTCGAATTTCACAACGCCGTCAGCAGTTGCAAATAAAGTATGGTCACGGCCCATACCTACATTTACACCAGCGTGGAATTCAGTACCACGTTGACGAACGATGATGTTACCAGCAGTCACAGATTGACCGCCGTAGATTTTAACACCCAACATTTTTGGGTTCGAGTCACGACCGTTTTTAGTCGAACCACCGGCTTTTTTAGTTGCCATGTCTACTTACTCCTCGTAATTAGCCTGAAATAGCTGTAATTTTCAACTCAGTGAACCATTGACGGTGACCTTGTTGTTTACGATAGTGTTTACGACGACGCATTTTGATGATGCGGATTTTGTCGTGACGACCATGGCTAACTACTTCAGCAGTTACTTTAGCGCCAGCTACTACTGGTGCACCAATTTGAATGCTGTCACCGTTAACAAGCATCAACACGTCATCAAAAGTAACAGTTGAGCCAGTTTCAGCTTTCAATAATTCTACTTTAAGGGTTTCACCCTCAACTACACGGTGTTGTTTACCACCGCTTTGGATTACTGCGTACATTTAAGTACTCCAAACATGCCCGTGTTGTCGTGCCGGTAAAGGGATATACCGATCTTAAAACGATCGTCACTGGGGTTTCGCAAAGGCAAAGATTTTAAGGGATAACCCGAAAAACAACAAGTCATTTCCGTAAAATATTAGATGAGTATGCGTTTATTATATAAACAGTGTCATTAAAAGTATTAAAATGAGTGCTCTATTTCACTTATCATGCTTTTGACAAGGTTTGACATAGATTTTTAGCAACAATTCGCTAATATACACTGGACTGACATCAACAACATGCTGTTCAAACAACATGCTAAAGATAAAAGTCTGTTAAAAAATAAGTACAATACTTCCGCTTGATGAAAAAAATCACTTAAGATTAAGTCAATTGAGTAAGTTCTTATCTGTTATTCATATAACAAATTGCTACACTACGTCTGTAATTCAAAAATTATTGAGGTTTCTCTTCATATGACCATCGACTTTAAGCAAGATATTCTCGCGCCTGTTGCTACTGACTTTGCTGCGATGGACAAATTTATTAATGAAGGGATCACGTCTAAAGTTGCCTTGGTCATGGCAGTCAGTAAACATGTGGTTGAAGCAGGCGGTAAACGCATGCGTCCCATTATGTGCTTACTTGCAGCAAAGGCTTGTGGCGCAGAAGATTTAGAAAAACACCGTAAACTTGCAGCAATTATTGAAATGCTGCATACCGCGACCTTGGTACATGACGACGTAGTCGATGAATCGGGTTTACGCCGTGGCCGCCCAACAGCAAATGCGACATGGAATAATCAAACTGCCGTACTTGTGGGTGATTTTTTGATTTCTCGCGCTTTTGATTTATTGGTGGATCTAGACAGCAAAGTATTACTCAAAGACTTTTCAACGGGTACCTGTGAAATTGCTGAAGGTGAAGTTTTACAACTTCAATCACAGCATCAACCAGAAACCACGGAACAGACCTACTTAGATATTATTCACGGCAAAACATCACGTTTATTTGAGCTCGCTACCGAAGGTGCAGCGATTCTGACTGGTACACCAGAGTACCGTAAACCGCTTAGAAAATTTGCCGGACACTTTGGAAATGCCTTTCAAATTATTGACGATATTTTAGATTACACCTCAGATGCTGAAACATTAGGTAAAAATATTGGTGATGATTTGATGGAAGGTAAACCAACTTTACCTTTAATCTCTGCCTTAAAGAATACAACTGGCGAAGAACATGACATTATTCGCCGCAGTATTGCCACAGGTGGTACGGCAGATTTAGAGCGTGTTATTCAGATTGTACAAAGCTCTGGGGCACTTGATTATTGTAGCCAACGAGCGACTGAAGAAACTGAGGCAGCACTTGCCGCTTTAGCAGCACTACCAGATACTGAATATCGTCAAGCTTTAATCAACCTCGCAAACTTGGCATTACACCGAATTCAATAATTAACAATATTCATCGTAATTCCCCTTGCCTATGCATATAAAACTCAATGATATCTTTTTGACCATGCAGCAACAGCTCGATACCCCTCGGGCTGTGCTGGATGAAAACTTGCTGATCGAATTGGTCAACCGAATTCGACCAGAAGATACAAAAAATACTGACGAAATTAAGAAAAAATTTCAGGCTTTCATCCAAGCTTTACTCATCACGCCAGATGCAGCCTCTACCTTGCAAAGTTTTGTCCTGAAACTCATTAGCCGATATAAACAAACCAGTTTATATGCGGACACAGGTATTTTGTCTCTCGATGGTTTTTGGGGACAACTGTTCCAACGGCTTGGCGCACATTTTCTTCCTCTGATCAATGACGAAACTCAATTACAAGATTTAGTCCGTCGAGTTTTTTATCGTCATAGCGACAAATATTGGCTGGACAATATTGATGATCAGCAATGGATGCAGCTCTTTCGATTGTTTAACCAAGGCCATAGCAATCAGGAAGAAAAAAAGAAAATTCGCCGTGAGTTAATTAAAGCCATTACCGTTTTGTCCTATCGGGTAAGTGGTATTGGCTTATATCCTGAATTTATTAATGCACAGCCTGAACTGACCGAATATGAATCACCTTTTTTGGTGCAAAACCGTGAAATAAATGATTTTATTCAGCAGTATAAAAAGCTCCATCAAAGTGCTGAAGAAATGAGTGCTGTGCTACCGCCAGATGCTTCTCAAGCGTTGGTAATGCTGGAACAATGTCGTGATGTGGTGCTGAAGATTCGGCGTGCGACCAAACGAATTGGCGTAAGTGTCAGCCTGACTTACTTATTGTCGCTTTTAGAACAGTGTTTAGATCGCTTAGAAATCTTACTCAACCTGATTGTTGAAGAAGATGATGTCCGCTATGTGTCTATGGGTAGTTTACTCAGTGATGTGACGTCAGCGATTTATAGCGAGCGCAGTGTGCGCGATTTGCTCGCCACCAATAGTGAATTGGTTGCCCTACAAGTCACCGAAAACGCAAGTAAAACTGGCGAACACTATGTAAGTACGGACAAACAAGGCTTTATGAGCATGTACCGATCTGCGGCAGGTGCCGGTGTGATCATTGCATGTATGGCAACTTTAAAAGTGCTGATGGCCCGTGTCAGCATGGCACCGCTCATGCAAGCCATTTCATATAGTCTGAACTACTCTTTCGGCTTTATGCTGATTCATGTCTTACATTTTACTGTTGCCACTAAACAGCCTGCGATGACAGCTGCCGCCCTTGCCTCGACGGTTCAGCATCGTAAAGGCTCGAAAATGGCGCAGATTGCCGAACTTGCCGCGCTAATTATTAACATCATTCGAACCCAGTTTATTGCAATCTTAGGCAACATCAGTATTGCGATTCCTGTTGCAGCATTGATCGCATTAAGTTGGGACATGGCTTTACATGAGCCATTAATGAATCATGCAAAAGCAGCTAAAACCTTACACGACCTCAATCCATTTACCTCACTGGCTGTGCCACATGCTGCGATAGCTGGAGTATGTTTGTTTTTATCAGGTTTGCTTGCTGGGTACTTTGACAACATGGCGATCTATCGCAAAGTTGGACCACGGATTCAAGCACATCCAAAGTTAAAACGCATCATGGGTCAAGAGAGACTGGATAAGCTTGCCGCTTACATTGAGCGAAACTTAGGTGCTTTAGCAGGTAACTTCTTATTCGGGATCATGCTGGGCAGTATGGGAACGATTGGATTTATTTTTGGTTTACCTTTAGATATTCGCCATATCGCCTTCGCCTCGGCCAACTTCATTCAAGGCCTCATCAATATTAATGGTTCACCAGACATTGGCTTAATCATTGTGTCATTCTTAGGAGTTATTCTGATCGGTCTGACTAACTTATTCGTCAGTTTCACGTTAACCATTATTGTGGCACTACGGGCACGTCGCGTAAGATTTGAACAATGGAAACCACTGGCTAAATTGGTGATGACTCATTTTCTAACGCGACCAAGTGACTTTTTCTGGCCACCGAAAACCCCACTTGAAGTTGAAGATGGCACACAAGCCAGTAAGAACAATCATTAGCAGATTTGTGTTTTATTTTAGTAAGATGTAAATGAACACAAAAAATAAAATCAGTATGATTTACACATACTTGAAATAAAGTGTACTGATGAGTACACTTTAGTCCATTAATTAACCGAGCTCAAACCGGTTAAAATGACAAGGAATAAAATATGCCACGAACGCTACTGTTTGTTGGTTTTTTTGCATTAATTATCAGTGTGTTGTCGCTTTATTCTAGCTATTTAAATCTATTAGATTTAAATATCGTGGAATGGATGAGTCAGCACCGTATTGCTGTTTTTAATCAAATTACCATCGGACTTTCGGCGCTAGGCGGCATGCCTTTTGTATTATTTTTCACCACGCTATGGTGTTTACACTTTGCGTGGTATAAAAAATATACAGAAATTGTTTTTATCAGTATAGGGATCTTTGGAAGTATCGGCCTTGCATGGTTGCTTAAATTTACGTTTACCAGACCGCGTCCCCCAGAAATGTACCATCTTGTAGCGTCTTACGGGAGTTCATTCCCAAGCGCACACAGTTGTTATGCTGCATCGCTTGCGTGTCTGATGATCTTGATTTACCGACAACATGCTCAACATCGCTTGATCACCATTTTGGCATTGTTATGGATGCTGTGTATGGGTGTTTCGCGAGTATATGTTGGGGTTCATTTTCCGACAGATGTCTTATCCGGTTGGAGCATAAGTTTTATTTGGATCGCGCTACTTTATTTGAGTTACATCAAAATCAGTAAAGCGTAAACAAATGAATAATTTAGATAAATATCTAATTGAGGTGGAACAATGATGTCTGCAAAGCTTTGGGCTCCCGCCCTGACTGCTTGCGCATTGGTAACAAGTATTGCACTTGTTGGTTGTAGCAAAGATCCTAAAGATGCACAGCAAGCTGCTGCTGCACAGCAAATGCCACCAACTGAAGTCGGTGTCATTGTTGCCCAACCGCAAAGCGTTGAACAATCTGTTGAACTTTCCGGCCGTACATCTGCCTATGAAATTTCAGAAGTACGTCCACAAACCAGTGGTGTAGTACTGAAACGTCTATTTGCAGAAGGCAGTTATGTTCGCGAAGGACAAGCCTTGTACGAGATCGACTCGCGTACAAACCGTGCTTCAGCTGACAGTGCTCGTGCTGCTTTAACACGTCAACAAGCAAACCTAAACGTGTTACGTGTTAAAGAAGGTCGTTACCGTCAGCTTGTTGGGTCAAATGCGATTTCAAAACAAGAATACGACGATATTGTTGCGCAAGTTAAACTGGCTGAAGCAGACGTTGCTGCATCTCAGGCAGAACTTAAAAATGCTGAAATTAACTTAGGTTATTCAACTGTACGTGCGCCAATTTCGGGTCAAACCAACCGTTCAACTGTGACTGCTGGTGCATTAGTTACTGCATCTCAAGCTGATCCATTAGTCACAATTCAACGTCTTGATCCAATGTACGTTGACATTAACCAATCAAGTGCTGAACTTCTTCGCTTACGCCAACAGTTAAGCAAAGGCAACTTGGACAGCAGTAATAACACCAAAGTGAAATTACGTCTTGAAGATGGTAGCGAATACCCAATTGAAGGTCGTCTTGCATTCTCTGATGCAAGTGTGAACCCTGATACAGGTACGGTTACACTTCGTGCTGTTTTTTCTAACCCGAACCATTTATTACTTCCGGGTATGTTTGCCAATGCTCGCATCGTTCAGGGTGTGATTCCAAATGCTTACCTGATTCCACAAGCTGCCATTACGCGTACCCCTACTGGTCAAGCGATTGCAATGATTGTGAATGCAAAAGGTGCTGTTGAATCTCGTCCTGTAACAACAGTCGGTACTCAAGGTGCAAACTGGATCGTTACTCAAGGCTTAAACACTGGCGATAAAGTGATTGTTGACGGTATTGCGAAAGTTAAGCCAGAGCAACAAGTTGTAGCCAAACCGTATCAACCTCAGGCTGCTGCACCTCAAGGTGCTCAACAACCTGCTGCAGCAAAGCCAGATGCTAAAGTTGCAGAACAAGCAGCACCTAAATCTGAACAAAAAGCTACTTCAAACGCATAGGGAGTAGACTGAATGGCTCAATTCTTTATTCATCGCCCCATTTTTGCGTGGGTGATTGCATTGGTGATTATGTTGGCGGGTGTACTCACGCTATCTAATATGCCAATTGCACAGTATCCGACCATTGCGCCGCCAACGGTTTCAATCTCTGCGACTTACCCTGGTGCGTCTGCAGAAACAGTTGAAAACACCGTAACCCAAATCATTGAACAACAAATGAATGGTTTGGATGGCTTACGTTATATTTCGTCAAACAGTGCGGGTAACGGTCAGGCATCTATTACATTGAACTTTGAACAAGGGATCGATCCAGATATCGCCCAAGTTCAAGTCCAAAACAAACTCCAGTCTGCGACAGCGTTATTACCTGAAGATGTACAGCGTCAAGGTGTAAAAGTCACCAAATCTGGCGCAAGCTTCCTACAAGTTGTAGCATTCCACTCACCATCGGGTAAGTTGACTGCGGACGACATTAAGGACTATGTAAACTCGAATATTTCTGAACCTCTCAGCCGTGTGGCAGGTGTAGGTGAAGTCCAAGTATTTGGTGGCTCTTATGCGATGCGTATTTGGCTAGATCCAGCCAAAATGGCAAACCTACAAGTTACACCGAGTGATGTGGCTGCGGCTATCCGTACACAGAATGCTCAGGTTGCTGTTGGTCAGTTAGGTGGTGCGCCTGCAACTGAAGGTCAAGTGCTGAACGCGACAGTTACAGCACAAAGTTTGTTGCAAACGCCTGATCAATTCAAAAATATTTTCCTGCGTAATAGTATCAATGGTGCTCAAGTACGTTTAGGTGATGTTGCACGTGTTGAATTAGGTGCAGACAACTATCAGTTTGACTCTAAGTTCAACAACAAACCTGCTGGTGGTGTAGCGATCAAACTAGCAACTGGTGCAAACGCATTAGACACAGCCGAAGCTGTTGAAGCACGTTTAAAAGAACTACGTCCAAACTACCCTGAAGGTTTAGAAGACACGCTTGCATTTGATACGACTCCATTCATTAAGTTATCGATTGAAAGTGTTGTACATACCCTTGTAGAAGCCGTGATTCTCGTATTCTTTGTGATGTTCTTGTTCTTACAGAACTGGCGCGCAACGATTATTCCGACATTGGCTGTACCTGTAGTGGTATTGGGTACTTTTGCTGTCATTAACATGTTTGGTTTCTCTATCAACACTCTCACCATGTTCGCGATGGTACTGGCGATTGGTCTCCTCGTGGATGATGCAATTGTTGTCGTAGAGAACGTTGAACGTGTCATGGTTGAAGATCATCTTGACCCAGTGACTGCAACTGAAATCTCAATGAAACAGATCTCGGGTGCCCTCATCGGTATTACCTCTGTGTTAACCGCTGTATTCGTGCCGATGGCATTCTTCGGTGGTACGACAGGTGTAATTTATCGTCAGTTCTCAATCACGCTGGTAACAGCAATGATTCTGTCATTGATTGTGGCATTGACCTTTACCCCTGCCCTATGTGCGACCATGTTGAAACAACATGATCCAAACAAACCTGAAAGCAACAATATCTTTGCCCGTTTCTTCCGTTGGTTTAACAGCTCTTTTGATAAAGTTGCGCATAAATACCAAGGCGGCGTGAACTTCATGACACACCACAAGATTTTCTCTGGTGTGATTTATGCAGTTGTAATCGGCTTATTAGTGCTTTTATTCCAAAAGTTACCATCATCATTCTTACCTGAAGAAGACCAAGGTGTTGTAATGACACTGGTACAGTTACCACCGAATGCCTCACTTGAGCGTACGGATAAAACTGTCACTGCAATGACCGATTACTTCCTGAAAAACGAAGAAAAATATGTCGAGTCTGTATTCAGTGTTGCCGGCTTCTCGTTCACAGGTGTGGGTCAAAACGCAGGTCTTGCTTTCGTCAAGTTAAAAGATTGGGAAGACCGTACATCACCTGAATCTCAAGTAGGTGCGATTATTCAACGTGGTATGGCATTGAACATGATCGTGAAGGATGCTTCATACATCATGCCAATCCAATTACCAGCAATGCCAGAATTGGGTGTAACTGCTGGCTTCAACTTGCAGTTAAAAGCTTCTGCAGGTCAAACCCATCAACAACTTATCGATGCCCGTAATATGGTGCTCGGTATGGCTGCTCAAGATAAACGCCTCATGGGTGTTCGTCCTAACGGTCAAGAAGATACGCCACAGTACAAAATCACGATTGACCAAGCTCAAGCCGGTGCTATGGGTGTCAGCATCTCTGAAATCAATACCACAATGGGTATGGCATGGGGTGGTTCTTACATCAACGACTTCGTTGACCGTGGTCGTGTGAAGAAAGTCTATGTACAGGGTGAAGCTGCGGCACGTATGATGCCTGAAGACCTGAGCCAGTGGTATGTTCGTAACAACCAAGGCACAATGGTTCCATTCTCGACCTTCGCTACTGGCGAATGGACTTATGGCTCACCACGTCTTGAACGTTATAACGGTATCGCATCTGTGAACATTCAAGGTTCACCGGGTGTGGGTGTAAGTTCGGGCGACGCGATGAAAGCGATGGAAGAAATTGTACAAAAACTTCCTTCGATGGGCGTTCAAGGCTTTGACTATGAATGGACTGGTTTATCTCTAGAAGAACGTGAGTCTGGCGCACAAGCACCATTCCTATACGCACTTTCATTGTTAATCGTCTTCCTATGTCTTGCTGCCTTGTATGAAAGCTGGTCTATTCCGTTCTCAGTATTACTGGTTGTACCATTAGGTGTATTGGGTGCGTTATTACTGACTTTCCTTGGAATGGTGTTCTTCAAAAATCCAAACTTGGCGAATAACATTTACTTCCAGGTGGCTATTATTGCCGTCATTGGTTTGTCTGCGAAGAATGCGATCTTGATCGTAGAATTCGCGAAAGAACTTCAAGAAAAAGGTGAAGATCTGTTTGACGCAACATTGCATGCCGCTAAAATGCGTCTACGTCCAATTATCATGACCACTTTAGCCTTTGGTTTTGGTGTACTTCCGCTTGCCCTTTCTTCGGGTGCAGGTGCAGGTAGTCAGCACTCCGTAGGTTATGGTGTATTGGGTGGCGTAATCAGTTCTACCCTACTTGGTATCTTCTTTATTCCTGTGTTCTATGTATGGATCCGAAGTATCTTTAAGTACAAACCAAAACAACAAAATAATCAGGAGCATTTATCGTGATGCAAAATGTATGGTCTATTGCAGGTCGTAGCATTGCGGTTTCTTCACTTGCGCTTGCTTTGGCTGCCTGCCAAAGCATGCGTGGTCCAGAGCCGGTTGTTCAGACCAATATCCCCGAAAGCTACACAGCAAGTGCTTCTGGTACTTCTGTTGCTGAACAAGGATATAAAGATTTCTTTGCTGACCAACGTCTGGTACAAGTTCTTGACTTAGCTTTAGCCAATAACCGTGACCTACGTACGGCTGCTTTAAATATTGAACGTGCACAGCAACAGTATCAAATCACTGCCAATGGTCAATTACCAACCATTGGTGCCAGTGGTAGCGTACTTCGTCAAGACACGTTGAATACACAAAAGCCTATCACCTCTTATAATGTCGGTTTAGGTGTCACTGCCTATGAACTTGATTTTTGGGGTCGTGTACGTAGCTTAAAAGACAATGCTTTAGACAGTTACCTTGCAACTGCAAGTGCCCGTGATGCAACACAAATTGCGTTGATCGGTCAAGTGGCTCAAGCATGGTTAAACTATGCATACGCTAACTCAAACTTGAAGCTTGCGGATCAAACCTTAAAGGCTCAGCTTGAATCTTACAATCTGAACAAAAAGCGTTTTGATGTCGGTATTGACAGTGAAGTTCCTGTTCGTCAGGCTCAAATTTCTGTAGAAACTGCACGTAATGATGTTGCGAACTACAAGACTCAAATTGCTCAAGCACAAAACTTATTGAATCTATTAGTGGGTCAACAAGTACCTGCGAACTTGCTGCCGAACCAACGTGTCAATCGCATTACTTCTACCAATACCATTGGTTCAGGTATTCCAAGTGACTTGTTGAACAACCGTCCAGATGTCCGTGCAGCTGAATATAAACTGTCTGCTGCTGGTGCGAACATTGGTGCAGCTAAAGCACGTCTGTTCCCTACGATTAGTCTGACAGGTTCAGCGGGTTATGCTTCAACGGACTTAGGTGATCTATTTAAATCAGGCAACTTTGTATGGTCTGCTGGCCCTAGCCTAGATATTCCAATCTTCGACTGGGGTACACGTCAGGCCAATATTAAAGTTTCTGAAACTGACCAGAAAATTGCATTGTCTGATTATGAAAAATCAGTTCAGTCAGCTTTCCGTGAAGTAAATGATGCGCTTGCAGTTCGCCAAAACATTGGTGACCGTATTGCAGCACAGCGCCGTTTAGTTGATGCAACCAATACAACCTACAAACTGTCAAATGCTCGCTTCCGTGCTGGTATTGATAGCTACTTAACTGTACTTGATGCGCAGCGTGCATCTTATGCAGCTGAGCAAGGTTTGTTGTTGCTTGAACAAGCAAATCTCAACAATCAAGTTGAATTGTATAAAACACTTGGTGGTGGTATCAAAGCCAACACTTCTGATGCTGTGCAATACCAACCTTCTACTGCTGAGCGTAAAGCTGCATCAAAACAATAATTTGATTTAGCCTAGCCCGTAATATTTGAAAAGCTCACTTCGGTGGGCTTTTTCATTTTTAGATCGGAGCTACAAAATAAAAATGAAGATATTGCTTTTTGCTGAAGAGTTTCCTATCTTCAATTCAACTTTTTATATTGATAACTAAAAATGCTTTTAAGTAATCTTGAATCTGTTCCAGGTCATACCATTACACAACAACTTGATGTCGTTTATGGCAGTACTGTCCGCAGTAAACATGTTGGTCGTGACTTTATGGCTGGCCTAAAAAATATCGTGGGTGGTGAACTCAAAGGTTATACAGAACTACTCGAAGAATCCCGTCAAGAAGCTATGAGCCGTATGATTGATAAAGCACGTGCCTTAGGGGCGAATGCGGTCGTCGGCATCCGTTTTTCAACCTCAAATATTGCTCAAGGCGCCTCTGAATTATTTGTGTATGGCACGGCAGTTCGCGTAGAAGCCAACTCAGCAAAACTACCAGACCCATTTCCAACTCAGGACTAAGTCATGGATGCCTTTATTTTTAAAGTCCTGATCTTTGTGGTGCTCTTTTGTATTGGTTGGGGCTTCGGTCGACATATCGAACAAAAACATCTCAAAGAACTCGAAGCTCAAGAAAAGCGATTGGCGCATATTCGCATAGACAACAACCGCTTTAAAACTACTGAACATTTCGGACAACTTATTTCGAGTAATGTAGTGATTTCACATGATTATTTTAAATATGTGATTGCCAATATTCAGAACTTCTTTGGCGGACGTTTAACCAGCTATGAAAGCATTGTCGATCGGGCGCGTCGTGAAGCCGTGGTGCGTTTAAAGCAAGAAGCTGAAAAGATGGGCGCAACGCAAATTATGGGTCTGCGTTTAAGCACCACTGAGTTGGGTATGCAAGGTGGCATGGTCGAAGTCTTTGCGTATGGAACAGCAATTCAAAAGAGAGACATCTGATCTCTCTACTTCTCCCCAATTCATTTTTACTATTTAATTTACTTTACACAATGTGTTTTCAAACTCTTCATAACTCACATTTTCATTGCGACAAACTTTAAAACAAACTTCATTAAATTTCTTTTCATCAATATTTGGATCATGATAACTAAATGCAACATCTCCAGCATAAGCACGTGCCAGATCTTGCACCACAATGTCAGCTTTACATCCATATAAAGTTGGACATGCCTCTAATGTTCCTTCGTAATACTCTTTACACTGAGTCGCTTCGACATCCACCTTATTGGGTTTTTGCATCGACACATTTAAACCATTTTCATTCATTAGAAGAAAATATTGAAGTTTTCTAAATGGTTTTAAGTCAATCTCGAGTCCCGAATGATTGATACGAGCCAATTGATCTTTGTAAGAATTATGATCATCTGAGATTAACTCTGCATTACCAGCTTTGTCGATTTTGATAAAGCTATAGTTGACAGGCATATATGCGCCACTCCCCTTATGTGCAATCACTTCGATCAAATGATCTTTCGCAATAAATGCGCCCGTAAATACAGTCGATTCAACACTGGTCAGCAACTTACCTTTCACTAAAACACAATATCCAAAACATTGATCTTTGAATCTAGCCTGATCGCCTTTAAAATCATCAACAGGATGAAATTCAGCTCGCCATTTAAAATCACCAATTTTATTCGAGCTATAAGGTAATTTATCAACATCTGAATCTTGAGGATTTTGACTGTAATACTCAGACTTCAATAATCCTTTTTCATCAAACAGTGCTTCGATCGGTAACCACCCCTCATTTGGTCCTCGCATAACAACTTCTGCACTCGCCGCTTCAACTTTAGGTTCAATCTCAACAGATTCAATAACTGGTTCTGATACAGTTCCTATTTCTTTTTCAGGCTTTTCGAGCGTTGACTTCTGCTCAATTTTTGAGTTTTCTGTTTAAAATAAAAATATGCCACTGTACCGTTTGCACCAATGATTGCGCACAAAATGATGGCTATTCCCCATTTGTTAAAATTATTCTTTTTCATTTCTTATAATCTCGTTACTCATTAAAAAAGTCACTGTTAAGAGTGACTTTTAAACTATTTAAACTTGATAAAATTTACTTCACTTTGGTTTTACGAATCATTTTATATAACGTTGTCGGTGATAATCGAGATACCCAAACACCGAGCTTTTCTTTAGAACCACCCACCACGATGTATTCTTCCCCACGTTGCAAAGATTGCACCACCGTTTCGGCAAACTCATTGGCTTCTAGACCATTTTCAATGGCTTCATCCTGATGCCCTTGTGGCTTGCCGGCACCATTGAGTGCATTAAATGAAACATTGGTTTTGACAAATCCGGGGAATATCACCGATACGCCCACCCCTTGATCCGCAACTTCCGCACGTAGACTGTTCGCCCACATATGAATGGCAGCTTTTGCAGCAGAATAGGTCGCGCGGTACTGTGTCCCTAATAAGCCTGCAACACTTGAAACAAAAGCAATTCGACCAGACTTTTGTGCTAAAAAAGTCGGTAGAACGGTTTTGGTTAAATAGACTTGAGAAAAATAATCTACTTCCATGATGGCACGTTCAGTCTGCATGGTCGTATCCGTGATCAATGCACGCTGACTCAATCCCGCATTATTGATTAGCCAATCAATTCGGCCTTTATGCGCAAGGACTTGTTCATAAGCATGGCGAACTTGTTCTTCATTGGTAATGTCTGCATACACTGAAAGATGCTGATCTGGATGTAATAATGAAACACGGACTTTTTCCAACTCTTCAAATCGACGTGCGGTCAAAATGACCTGCGCCCCTTGCAGAGCACATTCTTTTGCTAAAGCTTCTCCCAAACCTGAAGATGCCCCAGTAATCCACACCACTTTTCCGTTCAAATCATCTCGTTTTGCCATTTTGACATCCTTTTAAATAACTAATTTATTCATTTATATGTGTTTTATGCTTTATGTAGTACAGGCTCATTGCTCAAAAACACCATAAAATGGTCAAAGTACTGACTCATCGATTGTGCATCATAAATTTTGCCGAGTTTATCAAAACGTTTATAACCGAGTTGCGTGGTGAGATTGATGACACCGGTTAAAGTTTTATCCACCACCATGTTAAATTTCAGCATTTTTTTCGGTTCTCGCACCAAATGCGTCACCCCGGCATCGACCACTTGTGTAAATGCCTTCAACGCGAGCGGCACATATTGATTCTGCCCTTCTTTCATTTGATTGACATAGGCAAGCAAGTCGGTGGCTAAAGAGGCATCGATCGGGTAATGCATAAAATGCTGACCATCTTCGCTATAAAAACGTCCATATAAATAATTCACCATCGGTACAAGGCGGTCATTGCCGAAAAAAGACACCGACCACGGCATATATTTACGGGTCGTTTCACGTATTTGCTGAATAATTTTTTCGGATTCATTGTCTCCAGACTTATTCATGCGCGCCATTTGACCAAAAACTTGATCTAAAATTTCACACGCAATATCCGCTAGATTATCCCCTAAGGCTTTGGACTGACTTTCTGTTTCACCCGCGTTGAGTTTTTGATGAATCGTCTCAAAACGTTGATATGTCGTAGGTTGAATCTTTAAAGAAATTGAATAAGTCATTTGATATTGCTCCTTTTATCTTAGTTTTGGGATCAATGGATACTTCTTATCTTAGGTCCTATCATACGGACTCTTTTATTTACTGCCAAATCCTAAAAGTTAACATTCGCCCAACATCCCTAATTCACCATTTTTTTTGCTACAATAGATCTAATTTTTTATCCACTTTTGATCTGTTTAGACTATGACTGATTCAGCGCAAAATATTGCTACAACCTACGATCCTACCGAGATCGAGAAAAAATGGTACAAGACTTGGGAAGAAAACGGCTACTTTAAGCCGTCTGAAAAAGGCGAATCATTCTGTATCATGATTCCGCCGCCAAACGTCACAGGTAGCTTGCACATGGGTCATGGTTTTAACAACGCCATTATGGATGCCCTCACGCGCTTTAACCGTATGTCGGGTAAAAATACCTTATGGCAACCGGGTACAGACCACGCGGGTATTGCCACACAAATGGTAGTAGAGCGTCAATTGGGCGCGCAAAATATCAGCCGCCATGACTTAGGTCGTGAAAAATTCATCGAAAAAGTCTGGGAATGGAAAGAACAATCTGGCGGTAACATTACCCGTCAAATCCGCCGTTTAGGTTCTTCGGTAGATTGGTCACGTGAACGCTTCACTATGGACGAAGGCTTATCGAATGCGGTGAAAGAAGTTTTCGTGAAACTACACGAAGAAGGTTTAATTTACCGCGGCAAACGCCTTGTAAACTGGGATCCAAAATTACAAACTGCCCTTTCTGACTTAGAAGTTGAGTCGGATAAAGAAGAACAAGGTTCATTGTGGCACTTCAAATATTTCTTTGAAGATAAATCACTACGCACTCACGATGGTAAAGATCACATTGTAGTGGCAACCACTCGTCCTGAAACATTGCTGGGTGATACTGCGGTTGCGGTTGCCCTTGATGATGAGCGTTACTCGCACCTTGTTGGTCAAAACATCATCCTCCCAATTACAGGTCGTGCCGTTCCAATCGTAAAAGATGAGTATGTCGATAAAGAATTCGGTACAGGTTGTGTAAAAATTACCCCTGCACACGACTTCAATGACTATGAAGTGGGTAAACGCTGCGAATTGCCAATCATCAATATCTTCAACAAAAATGCTGAAGTATTGGCTGAGTTTGAATATATTGCGAAAGCAGGCGAACAAATTTCTAAAACCATTCCTGCACCTGCAGACTACATTGGTTTAGAGCGTTTTGAAGCACGTAAAAAATTAGTTGAACAAGCGGAAAGCGAAGGTTGGTTAGATCAAATCCAACCGTACACCTTGAAACCACCTCGCGGTGACCGTTCGGGCGTAATTGTTGAGCCATTATTGACCGACCAATGGTATGTCAAAATTGCACCGTTGGCGCAGCCTGCAATTGAAGCAGTGAAAGATGGTCGCATCAAGTTCGTGCCTGAGCAATACAGCAATATGTATATGGCGTGGATGAACAACATTCAAGACTGGTGTATCTCGCGTCAATTGTGGTGGGGTCACCGTATTCCTGCTTGGTACGATGCTGAAGGCAATGTTTATGTAGGTCGTAACGAAGAAGAAGTTCGTACGAAAAATAATATCCCTGCCGATGTTCAATTAAACCAAGACGAAGACGTACTGGATACATGGTTCTCCTCTGCACTTTGGACATTCTCGACCTTAGGTTGGACGGGTGATGCCAAGAAAGATGCAGAAAACTACTTCTTAAATACCTTCCACTCCACTGATGTATTGGTGACAGGTTTTGACATCATCTTCTTCTGGGTGGCGCGTATGATCATGATGACCATGCACTTCATGAAGAATGAAGATGGCACGCCACAAGTACCGTTCAAAACAGTTTACGTTCACGGTTTGGTACGTGACAGCGAAGGTCAAAAAATGTCGAAGTCTAAGGGCAACGTGCTTGACCCATTAGACTTGATTGATGGTGTTGATCTTGAAACTTTAGTACAGAAACGTACGACGGGTTTGATGAACCCGAAACAAGCAGCGAAAATTGAAAAATCGACCCGCAAAGAATTCCCAGAAGGGATTCAGGCTTATGGCACAGACGCGGTTCGTTTTACCTTCTGCGCATTGGCAAATACAGGTCGTGACATCAAGTTTGATATGAAACGTGTGGAAGGTTATCGTAACTTTGCCAACAAAATTTGGAATGCTACCCGTTTTGTATTGATGAATGTTGAAGGTCAAACGGTTGGTCAAGAGGCACGTCAAGACCTTTGGGAATTGCCTGAACAGTGGATTGTGAGCCGTTTACAAAAGGCAGAGCAAGCTGTTCATCAAGCGTTTGCAACTTACCGTTTAGACTTGGCTGCGCAAGCGATTTATGACTTTATCTGGAATGAATACTGCGACTGGTATGTAGAGCTAACCAAACCTGTTCTGAATGATGAGTCTGTTTCTGAAGAACGCAAAGCCGAAGTTCGTCGTGTATTGCTTGCGGTGATGGAAGCTTCTTTACGTCTTGCTCATCCAATCATGCCGTACTTAACTGAAGAAATTTGGCAAACCCTTGCGCCAATGATTGGCTTGGGTGGCGAAACCATTATGTTGGCAAACTACCCTGTTGCAGATGAAGCCAAAATCAACGAACAAGCCGAAGCAGATATGCAATGGCTACAAGGTTTGATTGGTGCGGTGCGTAACATTCGTGGTGAAATGGGTCTAGGTAATGCACGTTTATTGCCTGTACTTTTACAGAACACGACTGAAGCAGAAAAAGCACAAATTTCTCGTATTGAACCGTTGTTTAAAGCATTGGCGAAAGTTGAAAGCATTACCTTCTTGGCAGATGGTGAACAACCACCATTGTCTTCTTCTTCTGTAGTCGGTCACGTGTCTGTATTCGTTCCAATGAAGGGTTTGATTGACCCGAAAGCAGAATTGGGTCGTCTACAAAAAGACTTAGACAAGGTTCAAAAGCAGCATGACCAAATTGCAACTAAACTTGCAAATGAAGGTTTTGTGGCGAAAGCCCCTGCGGCTGTGGTTGAAGGCGAGAAAGTGAAACTTGCTGAATTTGCAGATCAGTTAGCGAAAATTAAAGCGAATATGGAGCAGATTGCAGCGCTTTAATGTGTTGTTAATTTAACCAAATTCGTAGTATAAAGGGCTGATTATTCAGCCCTTTATACTTTTATATATGAAATATTTAATGAACATTAGTGGAGATATTCCACATGCAGATATTAGAAATATTAATATTCCTTTATGTGGAAAAAATTTAATTATTACTGGTAGAAATGGAAGTGGAAAAACAAGTTTATTAACAATACTAGAAAGGAATATCTTAAATAAACTTGAAAAAATTGATCAGCAATTATTACAATATCAGCGCAATATCGAAAGTTGGACAAATTATCGCAATACACTTGCTAAAATGTCTGAACAATATATAGGTATATCTGCACAAATTGAAAATGAACAAAAAAAAATTCAACTATTAAACAGTGGTTTTCAACTAAATTTTAATAACTTTGATGAATTACAATCAAATTACGATAATTTTAAAGCAATTTTTAGAAGTTTTCCTGCTATGCGTATTTCTTCTATAAATCATGCAACACAAACCACCTCCATCATTGAAGAAAAAACTATTGCTAAACAAAATTTCAAGCAAAATTTAGGATCCAAACTCGAACAACATCTTATAAATATAAAAACATCTGAGGCTTTTGCAAAAGGAATTGAAAGAGATGAAATTAAAGGTAAAAAATTTGAAGAATGGTTCATTCTTTTCAATACATCTTTAAAAAAATTATTTGAAAATAATAATGCTGAATTAGTATTTTCAAATGAAGAAAGAAAGTTTCGAATAACGGATGGAAAGCGTATTTCATCTTTTCAAGATTTATCATCTGGTTATAAAGCTATTTTTGATATTTATGCTGACTTACTATTAAGAACTGAGTTTTTTGAAATTACCCCATCAGAACTTCAAGGCATTGTTTTGATTGATGAAATTGATGCACACTTACATATTTCACTTCAAAAATTAATACTTCCTTTCTTTGCTGAATCTTTTCCAAATATTCAATTTATTGTAAGCACGCATTCACCTTTTGTTATTACTTCAAAAAATAATGATACTGTAGTTTATGATATTTCTAGTTGTGAGTTTTTTGAAGAAGATCTAAGCCACTATTCACATGAATCAATCATAAAAGAACTTTTTCATGTTCAAGATGGAAATGAAAATTTAAAAGCTCTTTCAGATCAGCTTGTTCATTTCATTGAAGTAGAAACACCATCTCATGATTTAGAAATTATACAAAATTTGTTAAACGAAATTAATAAAAATTTCGATAAGCTTTCAGTAGAACTCCAGCTTCAATACATGGTTGCTAAGAATAAACTTATTAAATTAAAACATGAGGGTAAATAATTCATGTTTTCAGTTGTAAGACCTAGCACTTTTCCAAAAAGTTTAACTAAATCCACAAAAGAATATAGAGCTGCTGACGTTGTTGATGAGCTTCAAACCATTTTTTTCGCTAAATGTTATCTTTGTGAAAGAAAAGGGTTTCCAGATGTTAATATCGAACATAGAGACCCTCATTTAAAAGATGAGGTAAAAAAATATGATTGGCATAATCTTTTTTATGCTTGTGTAAGATGTAACAATATAAAAGGTGATACTCATATAAATATCTTAGATTGTTGTGAATCTATTGATGTTGCTCAAGCTATCGAACTTCATTGCCCAATTGTTAATAATAATGAACATAAAGTAACTGTGAAAATTGGCAATTTACCAAATAGCTTAGAAATCACTTCAACAATAAAACTTCTCGAAAGATGCTTTAATGAAACAAATACTGCATTAAGAGGTATAAGTAGACACTCACAAATTAAAGAAATTCAAAAGTATCAAGTAAAACTATTAATGATAAAAGATCAGCTTTTAGATGATTCTTTATTACTTACAGCGACGGAAAAAAATCTATTAATTGAGAAATTAAAAGTTATGTGTGATCGTGAATTTCCATTTTCTGCATTTTGGAAATGGGCAATTACACGTGATGATGATCTATCAAAAATTGTAGGTAATGTTTTTTAGTTTACCCTCACCCCAACCCTCTCCCATAGGGAGAAGGAGCATCATTTGATTTAATACCTGCATACATTTCACAATGCAGTTCCCTCTCCTTTTAGGAGAGGGTTAGGGAGAGGTGTTTTTAAATTTCGTTATTAATTCAACCCTCACCCCGAGGGAGAGGGAATTTTTCATTATTGATTTACTTTCAGCTCAAGACATATATTCCACAAATCCTCCAACACCACATCCGTCCTCCCCAACACATCATAATTCCAATATCGCACAACAGTTAAACCCAAAGCCTCTAAAAACTTAGTTCGCTCAGCATCATATTCAATCGCATCATTCGTTCCATGCTGACTACCATCCAACTCAATCACTAAACCAATTTCATGACAGTAAAAATCCACAATATAAAATTGGATCACATGCTGACGGCGGAATTTAAGATTCATAAATCGCTTGGCACGGAGTATTTGCCACATGAGATGTTCAGCATCGGTGGCTGTGTGACGCATGGTTTTGGCGAATATTAAAAGTTGGGGGTCGAGTTTATTGTTCATTACGTTTTGTTTTTATTATTTTAATCAGATTATCAAATTTTATAACCTCTCCCTAGCCCTCTCCTATAAGGAGAGGGAATATTCATTATTAAGCCAATAGACGGTATTTAATTAGATGCAGCTCCTTCTCCCTATGGGATGAGAAGCACTGCTTCGCAAGGGGGATGAGGGAAACATGCTTTTAATGAAAAAAGTATCAAAGCACCCCATTCCCCAACAACACTTCCAACCCTTTCACCTTCTCCATATATTTCAGCCGTTCTTTTTCCCACTTCACTTGCTCTTTCAGCACTGCAACATCGCCATCAATCACCTTATACACATCTTTCACCTGCATATTTTTCGGCTTCGGCTTTTCGCTCCAGTGAAAACTATCCGTAATGTCATCTATCTGACTGGCTAGGCGTTGGCTTTGAGCCTCTAAAGCCGTTTTATAAAACTTTAAATGTTCATCAGTTAAAGCTTTAGGGCTTTTGCCTTTATTGGTTTCAAGCTGTAATTGCAGCTTTAATAAATAAAACAAATCCTGTGCTTCATGAGCTTGATTCACCACTTGCTGCAACTCGGTTTTTTCCGCTTTTTTAGCTTCATCAGGTTCACGGTCTGGGTGAATCATAGCGGTGATTTTTAAATACACGGTTTTCAGTGATTGATTCACTAACTTTTCAGTTTGCTCACGTTTTTGCTCTAACCGTTTACGCTGATGCTCTTCTTTTTCACGTTGATATTGCTCACTGTCCCATTCTTCATAAGACTCATGTTGTTCTGTAGCTTCTTGTTCAACATCAAAATGACCTTCTACTTTGCTCTGTTCAGTTTGGGTCAACTTAGCTTTTTTATTCGGCTTTTGATTATGTGCATGATGCTGCTGATAAAAAACATCCACCTCAGCAACCTTTTCAAGTTCGGCAGTATTTAAGTAATTGGATTTTTTCAACTGCTTTGCCAATTTCGCAAGCTTGGCATCGAGCTGAGCTAAATCCGCTTTGGCAAAGTCTTCTTGCTGTATGTGCAACCAAAGCTGTGCAAGCTGACGGTAGTACACCGCATGCAAATCACGATATATCGGCACAAGTTTCAGTTGGATATAACTCTGAATCTCACTTTTGGCATTTTGCCAAAGCTGTAAGTCTTGCTTTTGCTGTTCGATTTGCTCAATCAGTTTGTTCAGCTTTTTATGCTGTGGGGATAAAGCTTCAGCACTCGGGAGTAAACTGACTTTTAACTCAAAAGACATAAGCAAATTTAACGCAAAAAGAAAATTATAGCCGATCTAAGCACTAAACTTATGAGCACCTTATATGAATCAACAATGGACTTTTATCCATTAACGCTCAAACCGTTGTAAATATTGACTCAACTCTTCTCGAACAACCACCTCATGTCCTGCATGACTTCGACTTTGTTCCAAAAGATGCTCAGAGTCGATCACTGCCACGCGATGACCATCCGCAATTAAACGGTCTACACCTTCAAAAAGCATTCGAACTCCAACATCGTGTATCAAAGAAATATTGGTCAGATCTAAAACGATATGGTTATTCGCAACAGGTTCATCCTCTAATATTCGCAGCAACATTTCCGACTCAGTAAATTGCAATACGCCGCGCAGTTCATACACCACCACCGAATAATCTATCCCGCAGGTATAGCGACTTTGGACGATCGTTTGCGCTGAAGGTGTTCCCTCCATCACATGTAGTCCCATGTCCTTAGACAGTCGTTCAAATATTTCTACACCTCGAACACTATTCCCATGTGTATCCAGTTTCGGACTAAAGACAGCCAGCCCAACCTGACCCGGCAAAGCCCCCATGATGCCACCGGCCACACCACTTTTGGCAGGAATACCGACCGTTGTCAGCCAATCACCCGCAGCATCATACATGCCGCAAGTCATCATCACACTCAACACTTGGCGCACCACCGAACGTGACAGCAACCGTTTACCTGTGGCTGCTTGCACACCACCATTGGCAAGCACACTGGCCATTTTCGCCAAATCTTTAACCGTCACTAATATTGCACACTGACGAATGTAACCATTCACCACATCTTCAGGGTCTTCTTCAAGTACACCGACTGTGCGCAGCATGTAACCGATCGACAAATTTCGAAAAGCCGTCTTCACTTCAGACTGTTAAACCGCGTCATCAAAACTCAGCTCACGCCCTGCCAGTTCACTTAAAAATTCACGGAGTTTGTCAGCTCGGGTACTGTGCTTGTCATGTGGTAAAAGTGAATGTGTGGTGATTGCCCCCGAATTGATCATCGGGTTTTTCGGGGTATTGCTTTGTGGATCGAGCGCAATTTGATTAAACGCCTCTCCCGATGGCTCGACACCGACCTTTTGTAAAACGCTATCCAAGCCAAGATGACGAATCGCTAAGGCATAAGCAAAGGGTTTAGACATCGACTGTATGGTGAACTCGACTTCGTCATCACCTGTGGAATAAATCGTGCCATCTACGGTAGACAGTGCCAAAGCCAGTCTATTCGGATTGGCATGGGCTAACTCAGGAATATAATCTGCTAAATCTCCGTGCTGATTGGCATCGCAGGCATTAAAGACATGCTGTAAATAATCTGGAACAGGCGTTTTCATAAGGTCTATTTTTTGTTGTGTGCTTTTTTATTTATAACAAATTGAGCTGCATCTGTATAAGTCCTTATGGTGAAGACGCATTCTGAGCTAAAACTTGTATGTGCTGTAGGTTTAAATGGTGCATCATTTCTCGAATAAAAACGAAATAACTGAGTTGAATGATTGCCTGCTCACCAAATAGATTTTGATAATATTCGGTATGTTCAATCATTTCATTAAAGCCATGTTCTAGGCTTTGTCGGTCAATGTGGGTCGCATGTTCAAAAAAGCTCTGCGCCAATAGATGCAGCATCGCATCATTCGACTGAGCATAGCGCTGCGTCTGATAATCGAGCTGTAATAGTTCTAAAATTTCTTCAATTTCATAGATCAAATATTCAATCGCTAAAGCATCGAAGCGCTGATGTCGGACACATTTTTGCACCAAAGCTACTAAGCCATGATCAAAATGAATATTCTGTTGCTCGGTCTGAAAGTCGAGCTGCGCTAATCCGAGCTGAAATTGTAATTGCTGCATAACTATCGTTTAAATTATTTAATCTTCTGCCAATTTTAACTCACGAAAGCTGCGTACTTGGTTACGACCTTGTTGCTTTGCCATATACAGCGCTTGATCGGCCATACGCGTGACCATAGCAGACGGTGTCCCCTCGATCGCAGTTGCTACACCAAAACTTGCACTAATCTTCAACATATGTTGGTTGGCTATCATGGTTTCAGCGTCAGAAATGGCCAATCGACAACGTTCAGCGACCTCTATCGCCTGCTCTAAACTCTGATTTTTTAGAATTAAAATGAATTCTTCACCGCCATAACGCCCAACCACATCTTGTACACGAGTATTGTCATTTAAAATTTGAGCAACACGTTGTAAAACGGCATCTCCTGCATCATGTCCATATTGGTCATTGATCAATTTAAAATGGTCGAGATCAAGCAAAACCACTGCAAATTCAGGCCGTGTCTGTTTGCTGAGCGTATCAAGTTCATGACTGACATAACGACGGTTAAACACATTGGTCAGGCCATCAACACGGCTGAGGACTTCCATCTTTTGTTCACGGTGTCGCCACTGTAAAAGCAAAATCTGAAAAAATACTGCACTGACGATCAATATGGGCAAATACAACTCCGCCATACTCATGAGCCAAAAGGCGTTGTCGTAAAACTCACTCTGTTTTAAAGCTGGGCTGAAAATCGGTGCATATTCTAGATGGTCAATCGAAGTTTGATAGCAAATGTAGCCAATAAACAGTGTGATCGGAAATGTAATACTGAGCATAATCGCAGGACGATAAAAAACCAAACCGACCATCAGCAGATTGACCGTCCCCGCCATAGTGGCAGGACTATAGATCCCGATCATATAGCCACCATAGATCATGCCGATCCCAAACAGGACGGGCGCAAAATAGCTAAAAAACAGTCTAAAATTTAAATATTTTTTGAAATAAAGACTGAGTACTGCCAATACGCCATAACTGAGTAGGACTATACAAGCGACGATGATCCTGAACTTGAGTTCACTCGGATTAAACCAAATCCGATTGGTCGAATAATAAAAATTCATGATGCACCACTTCAACACGCTAACTTGACTCAGCATGCCAAAGATGAGGAGTAAACGCCCTTTATCGTAGTCAGACCAATTGATGATGAGATAGTCTGACTCAAACAAAAGATGCTTCAATTTACGCCATTGTACGCCCCATTTCGTACAGACAGCATTGCCCCAATTTTTCCCCATTAATCTTCTTTTTTATTTTATTATTTCGCTAGTTATACAAGGTTTTAACTTCAAAAAGAAAGCCTATTTTCACAGTTAAAAGTGCAACCTTTGAAGCCTTTAAACTTCACTTACACCACTATTCAAATTACTTTTCCGCTATTTTTTTAGCTCAATTGGTCACTTTTATCTTTTTGAAATAGTACAGTTTATTATTCTAAACGCTCGGTGAATAAGATCCCGTTCAGATGATCGACCTCATGTTGTACGATCCGTGCAGGAAAGCCATTCAGGGTTTTCTCTTTGACTTCACCTTGAAGGGTCAGATATCGCACGTGAATTTGCTCGGCTCTCGGGACTTGTCCTCGTGCATTCGGCACACTTAAGCAGCCTTCTTCACCCCAAACCGTGGTCGTAGATCGAGATGTAATCACTGGATTGACCATCACGATCTCCTCCATTTCAGGCGCATCGGGATAGCGTAAATTTGCACGTGAAGCCACGATAATCACCCGCTTTGAAACATAAATTTGCGGTGCCGCAATACCTACGCCTTGACGCTCAAGCATGGTGGCATGCAGTGTTTCGCTCAGTGCAATTAACCATTCAGAACCTATTTCAGATGTTTGCACCTCTGCGGCAGTGAGCGTCAAAATTGCTTCACCACCCTGTGCAACAGCAGCAACATTACTCATGTTTTTATCCTTTTTTAAGTCTAGCAAGCTTAAATTATTTAACTGATGTTACGCACGTAAAAGTAATTACTCATTTTTAAAATGATATTTAAGTTTATTCGACGAATTCTTACATCTAGGATTTAAATAAAGGGATTAGCCTTCGGCTGGAGGTACTCTTACGAAACGTTGTTTCTCATTCGGCAAAATGAGAAGCGAAGCTTCGCAAGGAAACCATCTTGCGGTGCAATGCACCTCACCGCAAAACTCGTTCACTAGTATCAAATTATTCAAAGTATCGCAAAAACATTTTTGATTAGAAGGAGTCCTGTCTCAAACACTTGCGGATGACGTTACCGCTTATCATTCTTTCATTTGAATCAAATTACGCTTCTGATGTTACTGCGTAACATCAGTTATTTAAAAAAAAACAACCATGCAATATGCATTATTATTGGTTCTGAGTATAAAACAACAGCATGCTATGGCTTTGAATCTTTTATGGTTTATATAGAGCACAAAGTAAAATGACAGATCATTCCAACCTATACCATTGATATTTATCATTTATATATCAAGGTGTGCCATTATCTATTACCAATCTTTCTTTAAGTTAATACGACTTTATCTATATTATTTTGTTCTTAATTAATAAATTTTTCATAACTATAAGTTTTTAATAAGACAAAAAAGTTTGATTATTCAATAAAAATTTGAATCACTAAAATCCTCAAATGCTATTTGCTGCTGGAAAATATTTGCATGGAAGCTCAGCCACGCCTGACTCGTCAAGATAAACGCACCCTCGGACTGTCATCCCTCGGTGGCGCACTTGAGTTTTATGACTTTGTCATTTATGTGTTTTACGCCAAAATTATTTCGGAACTGTTTTTCCCCACTGGACTCAGTCCATTTTGGGCGATGCTAAATACTTACGGTATTTTTGCAGCAGGATATTTTTTCCGCCCATTGGGTGGTGTCGTAATGGCGCATTTTGGCGATTTGATTGGTCGTAAGCGTTTATTTAGTTTGTCTATTTTACTCATGGCTCTGCCTACACTGATGATTGGTGTGATGCCGACTTTTGAAAGTATTGGCTATGCAGCACCGCTTCTGCTCCTACTGATGCGCGTGATTCAAGGCATCGCGATTGGTGGTGAAATCCCTGCGGCATGGACTTTTGTTTCAGAGCATGTGCCAGAGCAAAAAATTGGGATCGCCAACGGCCTACTCACTGCCGGCTTATCTTTGGGTATCCTATTGGGCGCACTGATGTCTTTGTTTATTTCATTACAATTTACAGAGTCAGAAATCCATGACTGGGCATGGCGGATTCCATTCATTCTAGGCGGGATCTTTGGTTTTGTTGCGCTCTATCTCCGTAGTTATTTAAAAGAAACGCCTGTATTTAAAGCCATGCAAGAAAAGAAACAATTGGCTAAAGAGCTTCCAGTGAAACAAGTACTGCAACAGCACAAAACAGGCGTTGTGATTGGTATGTTGTTTACATGGTTCTTAACTGGCTGTGTTGTTGTGCTGATTTTAGCGATGCCAAATTTACTCACGGGCGCCTTTGGTTTTGAACGTGCCGATGCCTTTAAAATGCAAAGTGCCGCTATTGTGATGCAAATGGTCGGTTGTATCTTGGCAGGTCTTTTGGCAGATCGCTTCGGTGCGGGTAAAGTGATGCTGTTCGGTTCACTCCTTGTCGCAATAATCGCGGGCGTGTTCTATAACAGCTTGGGCCATGTGGCAGCATCGACCGTGTTTGCGCTCTATATGCTGCTCGGTTTGGCATCAGGCACGGTTGGTATGGTGTCTTATAGTATGGTGAAAATGTTCCCTGCACAGATTCGTTTCTCGGGCATTTCATTTTCATACAATTTGGCCTATGCCATCGCGGGTGGTATCACTTTGCCATTGGTTCAATGGTTGAGTTTATACAGCAACATTGGCGCCATGTATTATATTTGGACCGTCTGTTTGGTGACCTTCTTTACTGCGATGCTCTATCGTCAACGTTTTGAAAAAACATCTCATTAAAATAATAAAAAAGCGGTCAATGACCGCTTTTTTTAAATCTCTTTCAAATCAATTCAGGCTTTTAAATTTTTACGCAATTCATCTTCTACAATTTCAATCTCAAGCTGACTAAAACGACGAATTTCACCTTCTGCATGTTTTTCAAGTAATCCACCAATAAGTGGAACTTTGACTTTCACCGTCCAGTCCAAATTGAAACTCACTTGTGTTGCATCACCACTGACACTTCGTTTACAACTGGCTTCGAGCGGTAGGTTCGGATCTAGTTTGACGTCAGAGGTTAATGCCGCCAAATTACTAATATCCGTACGTTTCAGACGAAACGCATCTTTTAAAAACTTCTTGGCAATATCTGGAATATTTACATCCAAGTTATAGGCACGTTTTAAGGTATACATATCACCTGTTTTTTTTGATTCTAAAATTTCTAGATTTTCACCCGGTATGCGTTTGCACACCGCTTCATGCAGGCTGATATCTGCGGCTAGTCGTTTAAAATCTTCAATTGAAACGCCATGAATTGTGGCATTGACGGTAAATTGATGTGCCATTCTCGTAATCCTTCAGGTCAATATTGGTTTTATTGTTTTATTTCGCCCAGTCTACAGTTGCTAAAACTGTGCTTTGGATTAAATCGGAAAGCGCTGTGGCTGTCATTGACCTGAAACCAAGCTAGAAAATCAGAATTGCCATACTGCAGGTAAATCTGGCTTTGACTTAAAGGACTTTTTGATAGATTTGCCCATGCTGATCTTTAAACTCGAGCTGAAATTCCCAGCCCGCATCGATTTTTAAATACATCCCTGCATAAGACAACTTTGCGCACCAATGACCAAAGTCGAGGCTACAAATATCAGAGCTGGCTTGTTCAGGAAGCTGTTGTATTGGTTTTGCATGTATCAAAGCGCTAGGTTCATAAGACGTGCAGTGCGAGCCATAATGATGAAAAAGTTCAATACATAGCTGATTAAAAATTTCAAATGTTGAATCTTTGGGATCAAGTTGCGTCATTGCTTTAATAGCTTCCCATATCTTTTCATTTCTTCTTGCGCTTATTTTTATATTTCTATAACAAATCTTTGTGGTACTGCTTTTATAAATCTCAGTTTAATTTAAGTTGTTAATTTAACAGCATGCTATGCACTACACCATCCCGATCACGGTGTACCAATTTGATCAGTTGTGAATAATCGATCAAGATGCTTTGGTGTTTATAACTGATTTGGATGCCGTATTCATCTGCACCATCATCCAAACCGCTGATGCTACATTGCGTCCCTTGTGGAAATGCCTTGAGCCATTCAGCGTTATACACATCTGCTATTTGCTCAAACTGAAAAAAGCTCGCCTTTTGCTGCAGTAGAACCGTAGCTTGTCGGTCAAAACGCAGTTGCTGCTCAAGTTGAAAGTCGATAATCATGACTCTGCACGCTCTTTACTTATTCATCGGGATCGGATCATCGGCTATTAAAATCAAGCTTCGCAGACACCCAATTTTGCTTATAAATTCACAGAGGATTTTATGACATGTCTTAGACTCAAATGAACACAGCCACATTTCTTAAGGCATAAAAAAGGCACTTCTCATCGGGGTGAAGCCCGATTATGAAATGCCCTTTATGGTTACAAAGTAAATATATTTTTATAAATTGTCAAATTGGGAATGAAAAAAACATCTGTGGGCTAAATGGATAAAGCTTTCATCGCCTGTTGCTGCTGTTTATTTTTGACTTGTGTCCATTGCCACCAACCAAATGCCGCCAAGCCCACAAAACCTGCATACAACGCCGCAGTGAGATACAGGTCTTTGTATATAAACATACCCACATAGATAATATCGACAAATACCCAAAGCACCCAAGTAGCAATATGTTTCCGGCTGGTCCAATACGTTGCGAGTAAGCTAAACGCGGCCAATTGTGCATCCAAAATTGGTACGGCTGCATCGGTAAAATAGTGCAGGCTTAAACCAAAAATCAAACCGCCCACCGCAGCTAAGAGCATTTGAAAGATCACAATTTTGGTCGCAATCGGTTCAATACGAATGTCGTGGTCTTGTTGTTTGCCCTTCAACCAATGATAAAAACCATAGAAGTTCACCACTACAAAGAAAAACTGCAAAATGGTTTCGCCATAAAGTTTGTAGGTATAAAACAGGTAGGCATACTGTAGAAATGCTGCAAAGTTAAACCACCAACACCACATATTTCGCTTAATGGTTAAAGTCACGCCAATTAAGCTAATAATGACTGCAAAAATTTCTAAGTTTGCCATGGTTGATTGGGCCTAAAAAAAGCTGCTGCTATTATGGAAAAAATCGGCCCAAAGGCAAGCTCTATCCCGCACTATTTCATATCAACTCTGTAAATTTTAAATCAAACCATTCATCCAACTTACTTTGATTTTGATATATTGAACGCATCAGTTTTGACAGTTTTCTAACAATCGTTTAAAAACTTAGCCATGCCTAAAGAATAATCAGAAGGAATCATCCAAATGTCAGAACAACAAGGTCGTGTAAGTCGAGAAATCCGTGGTCATCTTTATTTGATCGGTTTGGACCGTGCAGATAAACGAAATGCGTTTGACAGTCATTTAATTCATGACCTTTCACTGGCACTCACTGAATATGAAGATGATCCAAATTTACGCTGTGCAGTGATTTTTGCACATGGTGATCATTTTACTGCAGGTCTAGATCTGGTCGAACTACAACCAAAACTTGGCAGTGGACTGTTTAATTTTCCTGATCAGCAAATTAATCCGTGGGGAACCAACTCACGACAACGAAAAAAACCAGTTGTGGTCGCGGTACAAGGGTTCTGTTTTACAGCGGGTATTGAACTCATGCTGAATGCCGATATCGTGATCGCACAGCGTCACACGGAGTTTGCTCAAATGGAAGTGCAACGTGGCATTCTTCCCTTTGGTGGCGCAACTGTTCGCTTTGTGCAAGCAGCGGGTTGGAATAAAGCCATGCGCTATTTACTCACAGGTGAACGTTTCAATGCGCAAACAGCATATGACATGAACTTGGTGACTGAAATCACCGACCAAGCGCCCTTATCTCGTGCAATAGAACTTGCAGAACAAATTGCACAGGCTGCACCACTGGCGGTTCAGGCAACACTCGCTGCAGCACAGCAAGGGGTGCATTTGGGAGCCGATGCTGCCTTTGCTCAATTGGATCAGCACTTACAACCATTACTAAAAACACAAGATGTACAAGAAGGCGTGATGGCCATGCTACAACGTCGCGCAGCCAATTTTCAGGGCAAGTAAGCCTTTATTTAAACTGAGTAAACCCTTTACGTCCTGCCTATCAAGAGAAAAATTATGTCACCGGATTTAGAACCAGCAACGCAAGAAATATATAGTACACAGGTTAAGTTCCCTGCGACCGATGGCTATACGCTTTCAGGCGTTGAATATCGGCCTAATTCTGCCGCTAAAGCCAATATTATTATTTCAAGTGCAACAGGCGTCCCTCAACAATTTTACCGTCGGTTTGCCGAGTATGCCGCAGGACTCGGTTATCAAGTACTGACTTTTGATTATCGTGGTATTGGACGTTCTGCACCGTCAAAACTTAAAGGCTTTAAGATATCCTACCTCGACTGGGGACGTTATGACCTTTCTGGTGCCATAGCTTATATGCAACAACACGGCCTGCAAACTTTTCTAGTGGGACACTCCTATGGCGGTCAAGCACTAGGCCTCACCTCAAATCATGATCAGATACGTGCCATGTATTGTTTTGGCACGGGCGCAGGTTGGCATGGCTATATGCCCTTTAAAGAAAAAATGAAGGTTCATGTGATGTGGAATATCGTTTTTCCGCCAATGGTTGCCATCAAAGGGTATTTGCCTTGGAGCAAACTCAATATGGGCGCTGACCTTCCTGTCGATGTCTATAAACAATGGCGCCGTTGGTGTAAAAACCCAACCTATTTCTTTGCCGACCCTGAGCTGAGTGAGTTAACTCAACAATATGCTGCAGTTCAAACGCCGATTTATGCGGTCGCTGCACTTGATGATGACTGGGCATTACCCAATTCACGACATGCTTTTATGCAACATTATGCGCAAGCGTCAATGCACTATATCAATATTGAAGCGCAAGATTACGGCCTAAAACAGATTGGTCATATGGGATATTTCCGCAAAGGTGCTGAACCCTTATGGCAGGAAGTGATAGGAAGGTTTGACGAACTATTAGTCGCCTAGACCAATTTACTTTATACACATCACATTGATTTATTCGGATAGAGAGATACATGCGTCCACGGAAAAACACCTCAGAACATCTATTACTACAGTCAGCACACGCCTTTAAACGCTATGGCTATATGGGCTGTAGCATGGGGAAATTGGCCGAAGCCTGTGGACTTTCAAAAGCTGCGTTTTATTATGACTATCCGAATAAAGACGCTTTACTGATGGAAATTTTAAACCTGACGCATGTAAAGTTACAACACAGTATTTTTCAGCAATTACAGCAAACTACTGCATCTCATCAACAGGCTTTCTCGCACATCCATCAACTCGCCATCCAGTTTTTTAGCCAAGGCGGTTTAGGCTGTTTGGTCGGGATCTTAAGTATGGAGCGGCAACATTTACCAACTGAGATTTTTGCAAAATTACAATCCATCTTTCACGAGTGGCAACTGGCCTTTGAAGTGTTTTTTCAGCGATGTATGAGCATCGAACATGCCGCGCAACTTGCCAAAATCAGCTTGGCGGATTATGAAGGCGCAATTTTAATGGCTCGAATCAGCGATGATTTGAGTTATCTCGATTTAGTCCGAGACCGCATTTTGCTTCAACTTGCAGAGTCTTGATAGCGATATTCAATTTTATGTTCTTCACCAAAACGGTCGACATGTGTATAAAACTCGCCGTATCGACCTAAATAATACTCCAGTGATTGATTGTAAAAATTCCAATAAATTGACCATTCATTCAGATCTAATTGGCGAATTTGGGTTTTACAATTGACCGGCATGCGACGTAAAAAGACTTCTTGTAACTGCTCGGCTGCCTGTAGCGAATCTAATTTGTATTGTTGTTGAAAAAAGATTTCCGCAATGTCATCAAAAAGTTGCTGTTCATATTCATCGACTTCTATGACTTGATCAACTTGACGCGTAGCATCATCATCTGATGCTAACGTGATGCTGTTTGACTTTTCAGGTGCCTGATAGCGTGTATATTTTTTACGATATTTTTCTGTTTTTAGGATTTTTTTGACCACAATGCCCGCTGCAGACAACGCGATCAGAATACATATCACAATGAGAAAATTAACCATAATAACAACCTACTGCCGATGACGCGCATGCACATCTTGAATCATCGAATATTTTTATGGACTAATATAACGCACAATAACGTTTAAAATTCATACAAAATTATTTTAAAGCTGAAATTTGGCCTATTTTCTTTGCTAATTTATTTCAAACTATTACACCTGCTGAAATCATTGAGTATGTATACATTTCTAAAAGATCTATTATTACTTTAAAAACAGTATAGTTAGATGCATTTATGTGGTTATTTATCCATATTTAATGATTAATTTATAAATATACATTTGTAAATTTTGCAACAATTTTGAAATAAAAACCCAACCCAACGGCGCAATGGCAGCAAAAAAACATAAAACGCAACAATAAGCCTCTTTAAGCACAGGGCGATATCTTCTGAAATGGCAGGCTGTTGGAGTTTTTTTATAAAAAGAAAAAATTATGATACGCGAAGCACAAATCCAGGACATACCCGAAATTATTAACGTGATTCACAACAGCATTCGTTCATGTATCCAGGACCATCAACGTAATGAAAGTGTGATTCAAACTTGGCTTGAGGAGGCAAATCAATCAAATATCTTAATGTGGATGCTTTACAACGATAGTTGGGTCTACGTCAGTGACAATCGAGTGGTCGGCTTTATTTTAGTCAGTGATCAGGGACAAATTTTACTGAACTATATTTGCCCTGAACGTCAGTACCAAGGCATTGGTAAGGCGTTATTATTAAACATGATGCACTGCGTCCGGAAAAAGAATATTACCGAGATCAGTCTAGAAAGTACCCATACGGCACTCGCCTTTTACCAAAAATATGGCTTTGTCGCACATCAGGATTTTGAGCCTGCTGATGTTCCGCTTAAATTAGTCAAACAACTCTGCTAGTAGAGAGATAAAGTTCGTAGAGGGATAGATTTTCAAACAGCATGAATTTGAGAGATGAATTTAAATGAGTATTGGCAATGGTACTAACAATAGCACCGCAAAGTTTTCACCGTTTACAACGGAGTATCAAGGCTTAAGTTGATCGCGTCCTGCCTGTTTGGCCATATATAAATAATGGTCTGCATGCTTCATTAAGGCTTCGATACTGTCGAAGTCATTCTGCTTATCCATCCATGCCATCCCCAAACTCAGTGTGACGTAATTTTTGTCATCACCCCGATTAACATGTTCAAGCTGTTCATTACGCATGGCTTCGAGTACCAATTGCAATTGCTCTTGGGCAATCGCATACGGAACATCATGCATCAAGATGGCAAACTCCTCTCCACCGTAGCGAGCCACATAGGCTGAACTTGGCAGGGTATTTTGCATGGTTTTCACGATCTGCTGTAACACCGCATCGCCTTTGAGATGCCCATAATGATCATTATAATTTTTAAAATAATCGACATCTAACATGGCAAAGACCAACGTTCGATGACTATGAAAACGGACTTCCGAATATAAGCGTTGAATTTCAGCATTCAGTGCACGGCGGTTAAATGCCCCCGTTAATGCATCAATACGAATTTGTAGCTCTAACTTTTTATTCAGCTCATGCAGCTGTAAGGTACGCTCTTTGACTTTCTGATCGAGTGAACTGTTTAGCTCAAGCAGACTATTATTTAACTGTTCAGTATGCATAGATTGCTGTGCATAATGGTGCGATTGCTGAAACATGATCAACAAGGCATACAAACTGGTTGAAATGAACGATAAATTGACTGAATCAATCAAATTCATCATCAGCAAAAAGTCGTTTAAAAAAGTAATGCACAGGAAAATAACCGCGATTAAATTTAATTTTGAATAAGGTTCTTTCTTTTTCAGTGTTAGGTAAAAACCATACGCAAAATTACTCAGAACAACGATCACATAGGCAAAGCTGTAGGTTGCCAAAGGCTGAAAAATCTCAGGCGTCGAAACAAAAGTCACTGAAATATTCAAAGACAACAGCAACATCGCTATCTGATAATTTAAGGTAAATAAATAGCGACGACTGAGCAAGTGGATATAACTTAAAAAGAAAATCGACGCCAAATAAGTAAATAAATATTCTAATCGCGTGCCCCACAACCAATTAATATCGGTAAAAGTGGTATAGGCATAAGGTGCTGAAAATAAATTATGGAATGCTAAAAAGACAATAAATAAGCCAAACACCAAATTACTTCGGCTATTGCGACCGCGTAAACCTCGGAAAACAGAAAATAGGATCGTAAATAGTCCCACACCCAAGACGGCGCCCGACACCATTCCAATACTCATCATTTGTTGTTGGAATTGGCGGTTTACTGTCTTAGCAATACCAATACGCATCGGGTTTTCAAACCCGCCGTGCATACTGTTAAAACTCGAAGCTTGAATGGTTAAAGTGAAATATTCATCTTGTGCCACAAAATAGGCAATTCGCGGTGCATTCTCCGTTTTTTGTTCTGCTTCAGTACGCCCCACCTCGCCCAAACGAACGATCACATCACCATTTAAAAATACCCGATACGCACCGTACTGATTTGGAATCAATACCGCGATACGTCGACCAATAAATTGTTTAGGGATTTGGAAATGTCCAGTAAATGTCCCAAAACCTTTACTGTCCCCTGTGATGTCTTTAAATGATGCAGGCAGATAGACCGTTTGACCGACTAGAACCGAACTCGGAGACGTTAAAAATTGATTTGGATAAAACAACCATTTGCCTTGTAAGAGGCTACTGGTGTCTTCCGTGAAGTAGATTTGGTTAACTTCGTTTTGATATTTTAAATAAAACGATTTAGGAGCAGTTTCATACTGTGCTTGAGCAGTCGATACAGTAAATGCCAGTGTAAAAATAATAAAGGTAAAAACCCAGAACAATCTGGTACAAGGCAACTGTAAATACAATGGCTTTGATTCCTGCGTTTATACTCGAGTAATTATTCTAATCTACGGTAAAAGACAAAAATAACAACATCTATTTTATCCAATTGATCAATAACGTCCATGTCATTGATCTAAAACTATTGATCTATTAATCGCGAGTTTTTACGTCATACAATTCAATCTCAAAAATAAGATTTGAATTGGCAGGAATTACATTACCCATTTTACGCTCACCATAAGCCAAATGTGATGGTACGATTAACTTACGTTTACCACCGACTTTCATCCCCATGATGCCCTGATCCCAACCTTTAATTACACGGCCTGTACCAATCACCGTTTCAAAATAATTACCACGATCCAATGATGAATCGAATTTAGTGCCGTCTTCTAACCAGCCTGTATAGTGTGTTGTAATCAAAGCGCCTTTAACCGCTTCTTTACCTTCGCCTACCACTAAGTCAATAATTTCTAATTCTTTGCTCATGCTCTCAACCTCAAATGCCGCAATCAAAATAAAACCCTATTATAAACAGGATTACTTTGGATGCCGTAGTAAATACGCTGTTAAAAATTGAGCTCCAGAATATCCTGATCATTCATTAGATCTTGAGTTAATTTTCTATGGTTTGTCGCAGAGCCAATTAAGATCCAACGCCCACTGATTTTATGTTCAGTTTTATGTCGCACACTACGAACCACTTGCATTTGATAGGTTTTAAACAGCTCTTCATAGTCATCCAGCGTTTGTTGTCGAAAGTGACAAACGATACGATAACTCCGTGCTTGGTTTTTCGCTTCAATCCACGCTTGAATATAAATCAAAACAATTAAAACGATCAGCACAATCACCGTACCAATCAAGCTCAGCATGACATAGCCCGCTCCCGCAGCCATGCCTAAGGCAGCGGTCATCCAAATGGTAGTTGCTGTGGTAATGCCTGAAATTCGATTTTCATCTTTAAAAATTACCCCCGCACCCAAAAAGCCGAGGCCAGTCAAAATATTGGCCGCAATTCGATCATGACTATCAACGCCGATACGTAACGATAAGATAGTAAATAAACATGAACTTAAACTGACCATAATCATGGTGCGCAGACCTGCCGACTTACTTCGGTACTCACGTTCCGCACCAATGACAGCGCCAATCATAAGCGCCACAAATAACAAATAAAAATCAGGGTACATCGGCTGCTCCCCATCTTTAAAATTTTCTCATTGTTTGTAGATATACCGAATTTTATAGTCAGGATGCAAGCCTGAACTCACATCCATCGTGATGAGTTAAATCACATCAAATGCTTATTGCAATTGTGTCCATTCAATCACCGCTTGAGCTTTATCACCAATCAAAGTCCATTCGCCATCCATTACATTTAATTGTAAAGACATGGTTCGTTCGCATAACTCTTGAATGGCAGCTGTACTCGCTTCAGATAATTGCCAAATTTCAACATTCTTCAGGGTTTTCAGTTTGCTGTTGCGTTTATACCATTCGTCTACTGAAGAACCATAGGTAATCACAGCAACGTGTGGGCAACGAGCACTGGCTTTTTTGACTTTGTCTTCGTCAGGGCAACCGACTTCAATCCATTTCACCAATTGACCTGTTAAATCTTTTTCCCACAGCGCTGGTTCGTCTGTTTCGAAAAGATCTTTGGTAAATTCT
The DNA here is from genome assembly GCF_013417875.1 of Acinetobacter sp. YH12219. NCBI lineage: Bacteria > Pseudomonadati > Pseudomonadota > Gammaproteobacteria > Moraxellales > Moraxellaceae > Acinetobacter > Acinetobacter sp. YH12219. Next base: position 65,228 of record NZ_VPDC01000009.1, on the reverse strand, counting down.
AAGGCTTCATCTGCATAGCGTGCATACGCCAAGACACGTACCATCAAACGTTCAATCGTTTCAGAAGGATGCAAAGCCATCGTCAATTGATAATCACCATATTGGTGTACATCCATATTGGCAATGTTCAAATCTGCTTTATAAATTGTAGCTTTTAGCGCCATGTGAAAGTCCTCAAATTTGGCGCTTAGCATATAAGATTTAGCAAGCTTTTGCTGCGTTGATTTACTTATTTCTCCGCTTTATCGGCATCGATACGACACTGCATTAAACGATCTTCAAATTCGAGCCATTCACGTTCAGTTTGGTAAATAATTTCGACACGATTATCGATACTTTCCTCGCTCGACTGATAATTAAACTGATCAGGATTAAAGTTAAAGGTTTTCCAACCTTGGTCTGTCTGAAAAATACCTTTGATCCGTAGCCAATCTTGCTGCTCACAGAGTAAATCTAACAGCTCAAAAAAGTCGAAAATCCATCGTTTTGGGAGTTTCCAACCTGCGACACTATAGCCCTGAGCGGATTCAACATAATGATAAGGCAACTGTTTAATTTCTGTGGGTACATCGACCAACGTTTGCTTTTGCATCGCCAATAAAGGCTGAATTTTACGCGGACTTCCCACATAGGCGAGATCAATATTTGCCAGTTTTAATTCACCTTTGACAACATTGATCCATTGCTGCTGATACGGTAAATACGCTTGTTTGAGTCGTTCCAAACCAGCTTGATCGGCATCACTCATACAATCGACATGAGACACCACAACGATTTGTGCCACTTTGAGTTGATCGGCATACAGGTTTTGCGAAGTCCAATCTTGATCATGTAAGCGTGAGCCATCGACCACGGTCACCAATGCTCGCATGGCTAAATGCGGATGCCAATGTGGCTCAGTCAATTGCTCCAAAAGTTGTCCCGGATGCCCCAAACCTGTCGGCTCAATAAACAGTCGGTCGGGTTTCACCTCTGACAATAACCGTGACAACGCAATTTGCATCGGCAGTTGGCTGCTACAACATAGACATCCACCCAATAATTCCTTCACCGCAAAGCCCTGATCTTGCGGCAACATCTGTTGATCGACCCCGATTTGCCCAAACTCATTCATCAGTACGGCCCAAGTTTCGCCCGCTGGCTTTTGCTTTAATAACTGCTGTAAAACTGTGGTTTTACCCGCACCTAAAAAGCCAGAAATAATATGAACCGGAATCGCACCGTGGGTAGAAACTAATTTCAAAAGTGAGTCACTCAAATAAATAGCCAATGATTGATGGCCTTTACCATAATGATTTCAAAAAAATGCTGCAAGCCTAGTCTTCATTTCTCCGTCTTCATTTTCCTAAAGCATAGATCAGCCTAGTATCCGAGGCATTGAATGATGATCTGGCTGTTAAACAGCCTGTTATTCCATTTGCATGAATGCATGACATATCTGGCCACACTTTATTGGCAAAGTTAACCCTTATATTAAAAAAAATGGTCATATCGAAAAGAATCCTTACATTTGGATTTTATCGAAATTTCTGGGTTCTGCTTATTTACGACATCGATGTAATCATCATGTAAACAATGAATGAATCATGAAGTCGATTTGGTCATTTTTTCTTGCAAAGTTAAATGAAGATTCCGATATTTTTTTACATTTAAAACACAGGATGGACGGTTATGTATTCATCCAGTTAACCAGTCTGTTTCACTTTGTTGCTCGCATTGATCACTCGGTTTTCTCGATTTAGCATGAGTTCTCTCCTGATGGACGTGATGATCTTTTCAGGACTTACTAAAATATATAAGGATGCTCAAAATGAAATTAACTCAAATTTTACTTGCTTCTACTCTAGCTGCTGCAGCTGCAACAAGTTTTGCTGCAAGCAAAGATAAACAAGAAGCACCTGAACAAGAAAAAGTAGTGGTTAGCACTCAAGAACAGCCAGCGACTGAAACAACTGCTGCTGAAGGTACTGCTGCTCAACCTGCTTCAGAAGCCAATGCCGAAGGTTCTGCACCAGCTCAACCTGCTCAGTAATAGACGGATAGCGTACTCCACACGCTAAATTCATTTAGTCTGCTGCTCAACATTTATCCCTCACTAATAGAATGTTGTGCTAAATGAATTAAAGTCGCCGGATCATTGAAAAATGGTTCGGCTTTTTTATGCTCAAAGCTACTAATTGATAGATTTTAATGATAGATAAATCATTCAAAATGATTGATGATTTTCATATAAATAAATATATATCATCCACTTAAAATAAAACCCTGCAAAAAACACGACAATTCGATTCATCGTTTCGACTTATGCCTAGCTTGTTGAAAGTCTCTGTTTAGAACTTAATAGTGGCATATGTGAAGTGATTGGATGTTTACGCATGAGCAATAAAGCAAATTACACAACGGAAGTTGCCATTCTGGGCGCAGGTCCTGTCGGCTTAACCATTGCAAACTACTTAAGTAAGCAAGGCGTCAATGTCACTGTGATTGAACAACTGGACAGCCTGATTGACTACCCACGTGCGATTGGTATTGATGATGAATCATTACGTACCATCCAATCATTAGGTTTAGTGGACCAAGTGTTACCGCATACGACACCGAACCACGCGATGCGTTTCTTAACCCCTAAAGGTCGTTGTTTCGCAGACATTCAACCGCTCACTCGTGAATTTGGTTTCTCACGTCGTAATGCCTTTATTCAACCGCAAGTCGATAATGTACTGCTACAAGGTTTAAAACAGTACGAAACCACAAATGTTTTATTCTCTCGTCAATTGTCTGATTTTAGCCAAGATGCCAATGGTGTAACGCTCAATATTCAAAATAAAGACGGTGAAGCTGAAATAATTCAAGCGCAGTATTTGATTGCTTGTGATGGTGGTAACTCTGTGGTACGTCGTACCCTCAACATCGGCTTCGATGGTAAAACTGCACCGAACCAATGGATCGTGATCGACATCAATAATGACCCACTTGCAACGCCACACATTTACCTATGCTGTGACCCTGTGCGTCCTTATGTATCTGCTGCACTTCCACACGGTATTCGTCGTTTCGAATTTATGGTGATGCCTGGTGAAACTCAAGAAGAATTAAGCAAACCTGAAAACATTGCCAAATTATTGTCGAAAGTACTTCCAACGACCGATGGTATTGAAGTGATTCGTCAGCGTGTTTATACCCACAATGCCCGTATTGCAGATAAATTCCGTGTAGACCGTATTTTACTTGCAGGCGATGCTGCGCACATCATGCCAGTATGGCAAGGTCAAGGGTATAACAGTGGTATGCGTGATGCATTCAACCTTGCGTGGAAAGTTGCTATGGTTGTACAAGGCAAAGCTGGCCCAGCGCTTTTAGATACATACCAAGTTGAACGTAAAGATCATGCCAAAGCGATGATTGATCTTTCTGTAATGGCGGGTCATGTCCTTGCGCCACCAAAAAAATGGCAAGGTTTCGTGCGTGATGGTATCGCCTATGCGCTCAATTACATCAAACCGATCAAACAATATCTATTGGAAATGCGCTTCAAGCCAATGCCGAAGTACAACGATGGTGCATTGATCAATAACGGTGTTAAAGATTCACCTGTGGGTAAAATGTTCATTCAACCATATGTTCAACTTGAATCTGGTGAAAAAGTCCTACTTGATGAAGTCATCGGTAACGACTTTGCAATCATTGCTTGGGGCGTTGATCCGAAATGGGGTCTGTCAGATGCGACCATGAAAAAATGGCAAAAATTGGGCGTTAAATTTATCCAAGTATTGCCTGCTGTTCAGCTTAGCAATGAAAATCGCACCAAGTACGACAATGTGATTACGATTGGTGATATTGGTACCGATATTCGTGGTTGGTTTGGTAAAACCACTGAATCTGTTACGATTCTTCGCCCAGACCGTTTTGTTGCAGCGATTGCAATTCCACAAACTTTAGACAGCGTGAGCCAACAATTGTTTGCAAAATTGCATGCTTAATAATCTAAATAGATCTGCAAGAATTAAAAATCACCATGCATAAAGCATGGTGATTTTTTCTATAATCACTATAAACATCGCATGCTATAATCGTTCAATACATAATTATAAGCTTCGCAAAATGCAAAAAAGATTTCAGAAATTATTCATTTATAGTTTGTTGGGCTTTATTTTTATCTGTTCACTCATTTTCGTAGAGATACATCATTTTCATGCCAATAGTTGGTTAGCTATTTTCGTTTTTTGCCTCTGTTTTCTTATTTCTTTGAATTGCTATTTATTACGCTTAGAAAAAGATGTGAACAAAAACGAAGAATCTAATTTTTTGTCCTTCCATTTATACATTTCATTTTTTTATGCAGTCATTGCCAGCTTTTTTCTCACCACAGTGATTCTTGCTTTATTTGCATTACAAACTCAATATTTTGGTCAAGACAAAAATATCATTCTAAAAGGCCAAGTCTATTCACCCACATTTACACTAGAAAAGAAGCCCTGCCGAACTCGCCTTAAATTTCCCGAAAGTGGTTGGTCTACCTTCGCCTATCTCTGTCTAGATACCAAGAAACACAACTTTTATGGTTATTACAAACTCCATTTGAAAACCAGTTTCGCCGGGTCTACGATACAGGATTATGATTGGATTGATGATCAATTAACATATCAGCAGCATCGTGCCTTAGATATGGACCCACATCAAAAAAGACTGCTTGAAATATATGCCAAACTTGAAAGAGATTTAGGCCCACCTCTATCTGATGATGAAGCCCATGATTTTTTAAATAGAACCAACAATGATTGAGTCTATTTAATTTAGCTCAACATTTGCCATACATTATCTAGGCAATAATTAAAATCGCTTTATCATCTTAGTGATTGATATTTAAAACTCTTTCTTTTTAATTCTCAAAGAAAGAGTTATATGAATAGACATATAGCAATACCACGTTCAGCCAACAATCAAATAAGCATCCAAGTTAAACCGACTGAAACCAATGCACATCTTTTACCGATTCACGTTGCTGAATCTGCTGAATAAAAGTTTTAAATTCATCTAAATATGGCAATATTTTGAATGAAATTGCATACACCATCCAATAAGCTAAATACAAATCTGCTGCGCTAATTTTATCCCCCAACAGATATGGCTGTGCCTGCGCAAGCCCTGTTTTAATAAAATCTAAAAGTATTTTTTCATTACCAAAACTCAAACTGCCACGTTTTTCATCCATCAACTCAGTACTAATGCCGACATTTTTCATGTCCATATATTCAGTCAGCGGACCATGACAAAAAAACATCCATTTCAAATATTCACCCCGTTTTGGATCATCCAATGCGGGTGCTAAACCTTTGTCACTGAATTTATCGGCTAAATAACTAAAGATGGCAGCGGTCTCACTAATCACGACAGTGCCATCGACCAAGCAGGGAACTTTGCCCATGGGATTTATCTTGAGATATGCCGCTTGATACATCTCTTCATATGGCACTTCAATAATCTCAACTTCTGACTCGATATTTAATTCTTTCAATAAATATTTAATTCTTTCAATAAAGGCAGAATGGTATTACTGCGTGAGCGTGGATTGCTGTAGAGTTTCATTGTTGGGTTCATTGTAGATATCCTTATTTTCTTCCTTGTTGTTCTATCTATGACTATACGCGGCTCTATGTAGAATTATGTTGCGTTCATCCCTGCTTTAAACACTTTCCGATACAATACGCCCGACTAATAATTACGCTAAATTTGAATCTATATTTAAAGCAAAAAGTATTTACTCCGACTTTCTGATAATCCAACAATTGAGCTCTACATCTATGAAAAATAAATATTTAATTGCCATGTTAACGGTGATTTTAATTTCAGGCTGTTCCAAGAAAACCGAAGAAATGGCAACTGAAGCCAGCGCAGATGCACAACCTGCTCAAGTCAGTACACAGCAAGATCAAGCAGCGGAAATCACATCCAATGAGCCGTCTACCACGCCTGCAACAACACAGAAACCTGAAACTATTTTAAATGAGCAGGTCAACCCAGCCGAAGCCTCTCGTAAAATGGTACGAGAAGCCAATGTCAGTTTTGAGTCGAAAGATGTCGTTAAAACGGCCTTAGAAATTGAAAAACTGACGCTAAGTTTAGGCGGCTTTATTGAACAGAAAAATATCGACTTTGTGGTGCAAGAGAGTCAATCCTACCCGATTGCTGACGGCAAAATTAAAATCTTTGAAAAAGTAAATCCGCAAGCGGAAATGATCATTCGTGTGCCAAGTGAAAAAGCTGCACATTTCGTCAATCAACTGTTGCCACTAATGCATTTTTTGAACCGTCAGCAATATTCAGCAAAACGCTATGAGCTAAAACTACTCGAAGAAAAAATGTCGCAAACACAGGTCGTGCCCGACCATGTTGCAGCAGCACAAATCAATGAAATCTCACGCCTGACTCGCTTAGAAGTTCAAGATCGTGTCCGCTATAGCACGATTGTGATTGGATTTACTCAACCTGCCACTGTCCGTGAACATATCGATATTAACCTTGATGCTGTAGCGCAATTAAATGGCGATAGTTTCTGGCAAAGAGCATGGTACGGTATACAAAAAGGGTGGCAATTTGTGTTGAGCCTGTTGGTTGTTCTCATTACGATTTGGCCACTCTATCTGATTATACTCATCGGTTTGATTGCCTACCGCGTGATGAAACCCTATTTACAAAAATGGTTTAAATAAATCAGAGTGACAAAGGCTATGTATCATTGAGTCTTTGATTAAAAATACGATAAATAAAAAAATCCCGAAGCGCTTAATTCGGGATTTTTTCATTTAAATCTTAGGGCAATATTTAAAGGCTTAGAAAAAGCCCATATAGAACTGCTCTTTTAATACTTTTAAAATCAACTCGATCGCATCATTTTTACGATCTTTTCGATAGCTCGCATACAGACCAATGGTCGGCAAGGGTTCAACTGTACTTTTAACCAATATTTTATCACCGAGCAATGGAATGACATAAGACGGCACCAAACTCCATCCCACGCCCATACCGACCAAATTGACATTTAACAAAATATTGGTCGAGTGCTGTACCAAGTTCACATTCAGTTTATTTTGCTTAAAGAAATCTTGAATAATTCGGTATAGCTCAGGTGATGAGTGTTCATCGCTAATAATAAAATCCTGATTATTCATGTTTTTAATGCTAATGTGCCGCTGTTCTGCAACAGGCGAATTTTTCGGTACAATCAACGCCAAAGGCTCAGTAAAAATCTGAACAGATTCTATATCAGGGCTTTCTTCGACATAACGAGTAAAGGCAATATCAATCTCCCCTTTACGTACTGCACTGATCTGATCGACATCCATTAAGCTATGAAAATGAATTTTTAACTCAGGAAACTGAGCACGAATATTTGGCATGATATATGGAAAGACTTTCATTTCAGCCACAGGAACAAAGCCGATATTCAGTTGTTCTTTACTGAGCTGCGCAATTTGACGCGCATCTATCATGGCTTTTTCAGCATGTTCTAAACTCAAACGCGCTTCTTTTAAAAAGGCCTGACCTTCTGCAGTCAACTCAACTTTTCGGTTGGTTCGCATCAATAATTGCACCCCAACTTCCTGTTCTAAGTCTTTAATTTGCTGACTTAAAGAAGGTTGCACAGTACACATTCGCTGCGCAGCCTTGGTAAAATTTAGCTCTTCGGCAACCGCAACAAAATATCGTAGATGTCGTAATTCCATTATTCAGCTCCTAAAGCACTGCGTTTAAATTGGTTTGCCACGAATAAACGATACATCCACAAAGTGAACAGCACCATCACCGCACAAAATAAATAGGTTGCCTGAAATCCAAAGTATGCAATCAGCACACCCATAATGACCGAACCGACAGCAAGGCCAATATCAAACAAGGCAAAAAAGGTGGATATCGCATGTCCCATTCGGGCTTTTTCTACCGTTTGAATCGCGACCGTTTGCAGGCATGGGAACACTGAACCGTAGCCGATGCCCATAAAAACGGCCGATATCCAAAGCACCCATTGATTCGTGAGAAAACTCACAATCACCAAACCAATGGCAAAGCAAATAAAGGATGGATAGATGACTGCACTCGGGCCTTTGCGATCATAAACTTTGCCAACCCAAGGACGGACGATCAACATCGACACAGCAAAGACAATAAAAAAGATACTGGTATAAGCGAGTAAATGCTTCAACTCTGCATAAGCGGTGATAAAACTCATCACACTTGAATATGCAAACGCAGTTAGTAGTGCCACAAAACTGATGGCAAGTACTCGTGTTTCAATCACATCACACCATTGGATGGCTGCGGATTGGCTCGCTTGATCACTTGATTTATGCTGTACGTATTCTTGTATTTGAACTAACCACGTAAAAATATAGCCCACTGCAACCAAGAAGGCTAATACTGCAAATAAGGTACTAAAACTGCTGAATTGAATCATACTCAGCGCTAAAAATGGCCCGATCACCACGCCTAAGTTGGTCGACATGACAAAGTAGCCCATGCCTTCGCCCTTTCGATGATCTGGGATGTAATCATTTACGATGGGAACATTGACCGTGGTTAATATACTGAACCAAAAACCATGTAAAAAACGAATGACCAACAACGACCACATGCTGTCAATCCACAAATAACTCAGCGCAAAAACGACAAAGATAAAGCCTGAAATACGTACAGAATTGGCTTTACCAAAACGCTCAATGATCATGCCGGAAAAGGGACGAATCGCAATGGATGACACCAAAAACAGCGTTAAAGCCATACCCGCTTGCTGAATCGAACCACCCAATTCTTTCATAATATAAATGGGTAATATGGTCAGCAGTGCAAAGTAATAGCTAAATAAAAACAAGTTATTACACAGACAAAAAACAAAAGACTTGTTCCATAACGATGCCTGATGTTGAGTAGTCATGAGGTCATTGCCTCGCTGCTACGCGTGGCTTGGGACTGCGTAAAAATCGGGTTTAGCGCCAACTGCACCAGTCGCTTGATATAGTCTTCATCTGGCTGAGTGTTAAAGAAAATGATCTGATAATGAATCGGGCCATACAACATATCCAACATGAGTTCGAAAGGATAATCCGCGCGAATTTCGCCTCGTTGAATGGCCAATTGGATCAGCTCACGTGTCGCTTCACGTCGAGGTAACAAATACTGTTTAAAAAACTCACCTGCTGCTTCACGATGCTCTGCCAAAACCACTAGCAATGCTCGACCCACGTGCTGATTTAAAGCCCGTGATAATTTGAGCAATTGTTGATTTAGATTGAACTCTAAACTTTGTGATAAATCGAGTTCAAACACCGAGGCGGTGTGCGCTTTAAAAGCATCGAAAACCAGATCGGACTTATGCTTCCACCAACGGTAAATCGTCGATTTTCCAACGCCTGCGCGAGCGGCAATATCTTCAATGGTCATGCTTCGATAATCACTTTCCGCCAAAGCATCTGTGACCGCTTGTAAGATACATTGCTTACGCCGAGAAGTTTTTTCAGTTTCACTCATAATTCAAAAAACGAAACGCTACGTATCGTTTTATATTAAACGGTATTGGACTGAATGACTATCTTTAACTAAGCTTTGAAGAAAAAAACTTTAGTCGCACACTCGGAATTCAAATCCCTACTGCACTCTCCAGACGAATTTCAGCATAAAAAAAGATCGCTTAAGCGATCTTTTCAAATATTCAGCCACCAAAGCGATTAGCTTTGTGTCGACTTTTTATAAATACTGCAAGAAGGATGATGATTTTCCTGTAAACGCGCCACTTTACGATGTTCCGCAGCTTCGAAGCGACAACGTTTCCAGTCATTATCTAGATTTAATGCCGGAATTTGTTTTGGTTTACCTTGATCATCAACAGCGACCATTGTGAAATAGCAACTATTGGTATGACGCACTGTACGCTTTTGAATGTTCTGCGCTTCAACACGAATACCAATTTCCATTGAAGTACGACCAACATGGTTCACACTTGCAAGGAAAGTCACTAACTCACCCACGTGAATTGGTTCTTTAAAATTCACTTTATCGACTGATAGTGTCACCACGTAGCTACCAGAATAGCGACTTGCACAAGCATACGCGACTTGGTCTAACAATTTTAGAATCGTTCCACCATGCACATTACCCGAAAAATTCGCCATGTCAGGAGTCATTAAAACTGACATCGATAATTCTGACTGGTCGTCTAGTGCATTCGCAATTTGATCTAATGGGGACATCTTGTTTCTCTAGACTCGTGATATAACAATGATTAATGTGATTATTATATAGATTTTAATCAAAATTAAATGTTCAAATCGGCAAAAAAACCATCATTATTATTTATAGTGATCATACCATCATTCAGTAAAATATATATCGATAACGATATACACCCGATAAACAAGTAGTTATCGCGCTTACTATCAGTTTTTTTAAGCAAAGCTACGCTGTGTTTTATATTTAAAACATATTCATTAAAACGCGTTGCTCCATCGATTCAACACAGCACTGCATTAAACTTAATCTTCTAAGACTTTTAACATCTCGAAAGAGACGTTATCATAGCTGGTTTTTTGTTCACCATCATTAGTGCTTTCTAGCGTATAAGAATTATCGACATGTACATGAGTGACAATAAATACGCTATCTTCCATCATCGCAAGCTTTACTTTTTGCCCCACATCAAGCGTTTTCATCTACAGCCACCTTTAAAATATTTATTGGTTTTAAGTATTAATAACCTGATGATATTCTAAACACTTCAACAGTATTGGTAAACGTAAGCACATGAATAAAAACGCTAATATAGGTATATACTCTTAAAATCTACGTAAAACCAATTAATATGATTTTCTTAATTAATTTCAAATAATTAACTGTATATTTTCTTATTATTACGATTTTTATATTTGGCAAATCTTGTGATTAAGACCTAAAACCAATCAACATCCAATATATTAATGATTACTGGATACTATTGAGCATGGGAAAAGCTGAGAGCAAAAATTAAAATGCTTTGCTGAAATAAAAATGCACCCTGAGAGGTGAACAGGATGCATATCAATTTGCTGATCGTACCTGCCTAATCTTTGGCTGCTAAATAAGGAATATGATGCCCCTTGCTGTATTGATGTTCAGCATAAACCCGAGAAATCTCTCCAAGTTTTTCTAAGGTCGCCTCTTCACCTGCAAGCATCGTCGCTTCACGCCCTTTCACATCAAATATATGTGCTTTTTCACGTAAATCAGGTTGAATCACAATGTCTGCTCGCTTGAGCTCTTCTTGAGCTAAACGATTTTGCATAATATTGATATTTTGGTTAAACAAGCCCCAAACATTCGACGTTTCGGTATGAATCGGTCGTGCCAAAATATCCACCGCAATAATAATATCCGCCCCTAAATCGCGTGCAACGTCCACAGGAACAGGGCTGACCAAGCCACCATCGACATATTCTGTGTCTTCAATAATCGTTGGAATAAACATGCTCGGAATCGACACCGAAGCACGAACGGCCTGTCCCGTATTGCCATAGTTGAACACGACTTTTTTGCCATCCTTTAACTCGGTTGCCACAACATACATTGGGGTTTTTAGCAACTCTAAAGGCACGTCATCAACTTGCTCATTGATATAATCTTCAACTTTTTTACCGTCAAAAAAGCCTTTTTTGTCCAAACGTATTTCTCGAACATCATTGGCTTTCATATTCAAAGCGATATCTCTTAACTCATTGGCACTTTTACCTGATGCATAGATTGAACCCACAATACTGCCCGCACTGGTTCCGACAATAAAATCAGGGTGTATTCCCTGCTGTTCAAGTATCTGAATGGCGCCAATGTGCGCATAACCACGTGCCCCACCACTCCCTAAAACCAAAGCAACAATCGGACGCTTTTCCTGCTTTTTCACTTTTTTAAAGTCAATGCGGTTATTCGCCACTTGAGCAGGTGCTGCTGTATAAGTTCGAATTTGTGATGTTGTTTCAGCGCTGACCTTTTTTGAGCCCACACTTTGACAACCTACAAGGCTGATTGCGAATGCAGTCATCAAAACAGTTATGCTTTTCATTGAGAGATATTCCAAATGCAACTCGAGATTTGAAGAGAAAAAGTAGTCTAATCAGTCCACATTCACGTCACTGTTATTATTCGTTAATGCCTCTGACCGATGCACATTATATTGACATACAACCTAGAAAGTCATTGGCTGTCAAAATTTCAGTGTCTAGCAGAATTTCCACATCAAGATCCAAAACATTGTCTAGCAAAAAAAGCCCCGATAACGGAGCTTTTTAAAGTTAATTTTTGACTTTACCAAATATCGGAATTAACGCGATCCTTATATTTTGGATGTTCATCCATTTTAAATACTGGCTCTTTTACACCACGTTTTAACTGTGAGGTGTAGTCTTTCATCAGCATCAATAAGAATGGCGTCAGCAATAAAATCGCAAAGAGGTTAATACTCGCCATTACGCCCATGAAGAGATCCGCTAAGTTCCAAATCAGTGGCACACTCATGATTGAACCAAAGTACACCATCATGAGGACGAATACGCGGAATACAAACATGACCTTAGGATTGTTATTGATAAACTGCACATTACCTTCAGCATAAGCATAGTTACCGATTACTGAAGAATAAGCGAATAAGAACAAGATTATGGCAAGGAAGTCATCTCCCCATGCGCCAATCTGGCTTTCAAGCGCCATTTGCGTCAAAGCAACGCCTTCAAAGCCTGCATTTTCATACAAGCCAGATGCCAAAATAATGATCGCCGTACAGGTACACACCACAAATGTGTCGACAAATACACCGAGCATTTGAACTAAGCCTTGATTGACGGGGTGTTTAACGTCTGATGCTGCCGCAGCATTGGGTGCAGAACCCATACCGGCTTCATTGGAGAATAAACCACGTTTAATCCCTTGCATCATTGCCATAGAAACCATGGCACCGAAAAAACCACCTGCCGCAGCATCAAATTCAAAGGCTTTGCTGAATATTAACTGGAAAATATCTGGGAGCATCGCAAAGTTAGCAAATGCAACATAGAAAGCAACTGCGAGATAAAGCAACGCCATAAAGGGTACAAATCTTTCTGCAACTTTGGCGATTCGTTTAATCCCGCCAAAAATAATCAGCGCAGTAATGAACACCAAGAACAAGCCCACCCAAGAGATTTCAAAACCGAAACCACCTAAGTCTAAAATGATATTGGCTTTATCCCAGCCCCACGCATGTGAGGTCGCACCTGTAATCGCATTGGCTTGCACCGCATTAAAGACAAAACCGTAAGTTGAAATCAGCGCGATGGCAAAAACCACACCCAACCACTTTTGCTTCAAGCCTTGCGTGATGTAGTACGCTGGACCACCACGAAATTGCTGATTTTGCGTATCACGCACTTTGAAGAGCTGTGCAAGTGAAGATTCCACAAATGCTGAACTCATGCCTAAAAATGCGGTAAACCACATCCAAAACACTGCACCTGGCCCACCAATTGCAATCGCAATTGCAACACCTGCGACATTACCTACGCCGACACGACTGGCCAGTCCCGTCACAAAGGCTTGGAATGGTGTAATCCCATGTTCATCATCGCCTTCTTTACGGCTAGATTTCATCACTTTAATACTATGAAAAAATAGACGAATCTGAACTGCGCCAGTGATTAAGGTATAGAAAATACCAACCGCCACTAAGAATACGACTAAGAAATCCCAAAGCGGATCATTAAAAACTTTGACCCAGCCCATGAGAGTTGCATTTAATTGTTCATCCATAATCAATACCTAAAATGCGAATACAAAAACAAAGGCTCTAAATTAGAGCCTTTGTAGAATTAAGCGAAAAATTTGAGAATTAATTGAATAACCGTCGCATTAATTAAGTCAACAAAGAATGCACCACATAGCGGCACAATTAAGAATGCCTTATGTGAAGGGCCATACATATTTGTAATCGCTTGCATATTTGCCACAGCCGTCGGGGTTGCACCCATACCAAAACCACAGTGACCTGCTGATAAAACAGCAGCATCGTAGTTTTTACCCATGACACGGAAAGTAACAAAAGCAGCATACAAAGCCATCGTCAGCGTTTGTGCACCCAAAATGACTACAAGTGGGCCAGCGAGATCAGACAATTGCCATAACTTTAATGACAACAATGCCATCGCCAAATACAAAGATAGAGATGCATTACCAAATACATCGATAGCGCGGTCGAAAATTTGTACACGGAAAATACCTTCCAGTACATTTCGTAAAATTACACCACCAGCCAGTGCCCAAACAAATGTCGGTAATTCAAATACAGTACCTTTACTAAAATCGGTCATGAAGTCCGCAAATGCTAAACACCCTGCAAATAAACCTAATGTGGTAATCGCATTATCTGCTGTAATGAGACGAACTCGATGCGGATATTCAAACGGCACATATTCTGTTGAATTAATATCTGCTAAAGGAGTGTTATCACTTTTTTCAATTTGTTCATGAGTACGTGGCGTTGCAAGTTGATAGCGGTTAATTAATAGCTTAGCCAGTGGACCACCGATAATGCCGCCAATAATCAAACCAAATGTCGCACTTGCCATACCTAAGGCTAATGCACCTTGAATGCCATGTTGAACTTCTAAAATTTCACCCCATGCGCCTGCAGTACCATGACCACCAGTAAGGGTAATAGAACCTGCAATCAAGCCAATCAGAGGGTCAATACCTAGCACCGTCGCAAGACTGATACCTACGAGGTTCTGCACCATGATGAATGAAGCAACAGCGACTATAAAGATGACCAAGCCGATTCCTCCCTCTTTTAATTTGGCAAAGTTTGCACTTAAGCCAATAGAAGCGAAGAAAATCAGCATGAAACTCGTTTGTAATTCACTACTCGTTGTAATGCTATAGCCCCAAAGACTGTGCACCACCAAAGAAATAATTGCGGCAACTAAACCACCGGCAACAGGCTCTGGAATGTTGTATCGACCTAAAAATCCAATACGATTAACAAGAAATCGTCCCAACAAAAGCACAATTACCGCTGCGATTAAGGTATAAAACGCGTTAAAACTAAATTCCATATAATTTGTCCAAAATTATTTGAATATTTTTAAAGCTCTTCTATCAGCATTAGCTGCCTTTATGGTCTGAAATACAACTACATTTTGTAATTTCAAATCAATAATGCAATTCAACGACTCAAGCTAAAGAGTTTGAAAAATATTCATCATCTGATTCAAATAAGTAAGTCTGAGCTTTAAAAATTAACTCAAAATGACTAACAAATCGCTAAAAGTTTTAAATTGAGAAACAGCCTCAAATGAAGCAAATTCAATGACAGAACATTGTGCATGTCTGTACTGTTTCGCACTATTTCTGAAAAGTCGCACATTATGCAGCCTGAACAATAAAATTTCAGTATTTTTTATTACAAAAAGTTAATTTTCCTATAATTTAAAGTTATATCTAATTGTTTTTATTTAAATACATTCGCATTTTTAATCTATATAAAATATTAAAGATTTAAGCGTAATCCATATACTGTACGTGGTTCAACGACATCATGACTAGGCTATTCGGTGACTTTAATTGCTCAGACATATTTGTTCATCTGCTTTGTTACATTCCCTGTTTAAACAAAAAAAGCCTGAACTGAGTCAGGCTTTTTTTGTGCGATTAGAATCGGTCGTTGAGCTTAGAAGCTATATTTAGCCATTAAACCAACGCGGTCATCGTTATAAGATTCACCCGCAAAGTTTTTGCGTTTACCGTTTACATATTCCAAGCCAAGTTCAACTGGTTTTACAGGTGCATAAATAAAGTTAATCCAAGCTTGCTGTGCTTCTTCATTCGCATTTGAGTTAGATGCATCTTTCGCATACGCGCTGCCATCATCCGCAAATAGCGCGCCATAAGCTAAAGTTGAACGTAGTTTTTCATTAAACTTATAGGTTGCACCCACTTGTACAGCAGTGAATTTATTTTGCTCGATGTTGCCATCGACTACAGAGTAAGCCGAGTTAGAACCATATAAATAGTTACTATTACCTTCTGTATAAGAAACATCACCATTCAATTTCAATTGATCAGTGACTGCATAAGATGCACCCGCTGCTACACCCCAAGCTGTTTCTGTGTCATCTGCTGCCTTAGATTTGTAGTTTTCAACCAATGCACGAGCTGACGCGTTACCTTTACCTGCCGCAAAACCTTGAGTCAATTTTGCAGTTAAATTTGGAATGCGGTAAGTCGGATCTGTAGCAACAGTCCCTTTACTATCCCCTTCTTCTGCAGAAACGAATAATTGAGTATCTGGAGCTAACTTGTAGTTGTAACGAACTTGAGGAGTACGTGTAGTACCACCACCGACGTTTGTATTAAAGTCAATCATTTCTGGCGCATGACTAGACAAGAAGTTTGATGTCGTTTGACCAAATAACCAGTTGTTAAAGGTTAAATAACCATGACGTAGACGAATAGTTTCGCCACTTCCATTGAAATCGACCTCGATTTTACCGCCCACTTTATCATCACCACCGACCGGTGCTGTAAAATCTAAACCAAAACGTGTGGTTTTTGCTGTCGCACGTAATTTATCTTTTGTATTTCCATCTGTAGACGCAATTTTGTTGAAGTCATCATCAGCACCTTCAATGATGTAGTTTGCATCACCACGAACAAAACCATAAAGACTTACATCTGCACCAGTTTTAGATTTCAAGCTTGCAGCTGGAGAAGCTGGTGGCGGTGGTGGTGCAACAGGACGCGCTTTAACTTGCTGAATCTCTGTTTGTTGCTGTTGTTGAACTTGCTGCTGCGCTTTAATCAAACTTTTTAGTTCTGCGACTTCAGCACGTAATTGTTCAATTTCAGAAGTATTGCTGCCTGCATGAGCCATTGAGACCGTTGCCAAACTCATTGCAACAACAAGGGTTTTCATTGGGTGGAATACAGTTTGAGTTTTCATCCTAAGCTCTCTATTGTCCTGTCATTGTTGTATACCCTAAATCCGGGTGCTTTGTTATTCAGCTATTTGAGCGGACAAATTTCATGCTGCCTATCCGTGCTTTAGTCGCATTAGAACCTTAACTTGTAGCCCCCAATAACGAAATACTTGAAAGCAAAAAGCAAAAACGCTGAATCCATTACTGAAAATAGACTGAAATATTTAGTTAAAATTCGGACTTAGCCGATTCAGATGGCAAAAAATCTCAATATTCATACCTTAAAGGTAAAAATCCATACCCTGTAGGTATGAAATAAAAACTATAAAATCCGACATATTACCGATAGAGACATTCACAATGTATTTATCCAGCATAATGTAATGTATTTAATGCAAATAATACTTATTTAACAATTATTCTATTTCATTAGATTAGGACAACAATGATGCGTAGTTTCATTAATTATTTTCAAGTGGATGATTGCTTAGATATAAGTTTCTAGAAAATAGAAACTGACCTCACAATGGGAAAATAGCGCCCTCTTCTAAAGTTATGGATGAGGAACATTTATAATGAATGACACACATATTTCATCAAAAATATATGGACATTGATGACTGACGTTTAAGTCAAACCAGCTATAGTCATCACCTGCATTTAGTTCAACCCATGGCTGAAGCTTTTAAACTACGCATGGTGAACATTGCAACAACCACAAATAGCAACATAATCAGGGCCATATTGATCAGCGCTGACCATACTAAAAAGTTCAAAAACACTCCGGCCAATAGACCACACGCAAATTGCATACTTCCCATGATTGCACTGGCTGTGCCAGCTCGTGAGCCTTGTTCAGACATCGCCAATGCCATGGCATTTGGCCCAGTGAAGCCGATTGAAGCAACACATAAGAACATGCCAAACATTACAACAAAGATAGAGGAAAGATGAAATAATCCTGCCGCCAATAAGATCAGCACACCACACAATTGAAGTGCATTACCCAATTGCAAACGATGGCGAACATCCAGTCGATTTGCAAGTTTCTTATTGAGGGTTGAAAACACCATAATCCCTAAAGCATTCGCCCCAAATACATAAGCAAATTGCTGTTGGCTCAGACCATAACCATCCATCAAAATGGCAGATGAGCCACTGATATAACAAAATAAAATCGCGCCAGAGAAACAGCCTGTGAGCATCGGTTTACGGAAAGTTTCGTCCTGTAAAATTGCACCATATAAACCTAAGACTTGTTTCAAACTTAATTTTAAGCGTCGCTCAACAGGCAGGGTTTCTTGAAAGAAAAAATGTACGCAGAAAAGACAAAAAATACCGACAAGTACCAATACCGCAAATATGTATTGCCATTCAAACACCTGCAAAACCCATGCGCCTAAAGTAGGTGCAATGATTGGTGCAATTGTTGTCACGATCATCATACTGGCAAAGGCTTGAGCAGAAGCTTGCATACTTAAGCGATCACGAATTGCCGCACGGGCAATCACCACACCGACACAACCACCCAAGGCTTGCAGAACGCGAGCTGCGATCAAGCTCCATTCACTATTGGCAAAGACACACAGAAAACTGGCACAAATATATAAAACCAAACCGAAATATAGCGGTGTTTTACGCCCAATACGGTCGCTGACTGGCCCATAAATTAACTGCCCAATCGCCAAACCCAAGAAATACGCAGGAAGACTATTGGCCACTTGTTGTGTCGTGACACCAAAATCGTCAGCCATTTGAGGCAAAGCAGGCAAATACATATCGATTGAAAGTGGCCCCAAAGCAGTCAGTAACGCCAATAAGACGATCCAGCGTTGAGAAAATTCCTTTTGTGATTCGACGCTTTTCATAAGAATAATTCATTTATCGCAAGCAAGTTTTGCAGACAAGTTTACACTGCACATAGTATTATTTCTTGGCTTCAATGTGAAAATTCACACGATACACATTGCTTACTGCCCCATCGCTTTAGCAAAGGAAAAATTTTGAACGCCTGGCTCGCACGACTGAAACAAGCAACCTATAACACGACCTTTATGTATAACTTGCGCATGGTCATTGCCTTCGCAGGAACAGCCTTTGTCCCATATTTTTTAGATCAGCAATTGATGACCATTCCCCTCACCTTGGGTGTGGTTGCCGCTGGTCTAAGTGATATCGATGACCGCTTTTCAGTCCGCGTGCTCAATCAAATTTATACTTATATTGGGTTCTTTGTTACTGCGGTATCCATTTATCTGTTGTTCCCGCATCCGATCTTATTTGCATTGGGCCTGATTGTGTCTTGTATCGGTTGGATTCTTTTGGGTTCATTGGGTCGTCGCTACGCCACCATTTCTTATGGCTGTTTGGTGATCTCCGTGTATTCCATGCTTGGGGTTGAACTTTTTGAAAATTGGTATACACAAGCAGGTTTATTGGTCATCGGTGCGATGTGGTACGGACTGCTTTCGACTTTGAGCTTTCTGCTGTTTCCTGTGCGTCAAGTTCAGGACAAATTGGCCCAAAGCTATTCGTCTCTAGGTGACTTCTTATTTGCAAAATCTAACTTGTTTGATGTCGATATGACACCGGAAAGTTACCAGCAAAGTTTGATTGAGCTGTCGCTCGAAAATGGCAAATTAATTGGCATTTTCAACGATATGAAAACGGCCTTATTAACGCGTTTAAAAGGCGACCGTGGACAAAAAGATACACGTCGTAGCCTACAATATTATTTTGTCGCGCAAGACATTCATGAACGTGCCGATTCCGCGCATATTGATTATCAAAAATTGACCCGTATTTTTGAACATAGTGATATTTTATTTCGCTTTCAACGTGTGCTTTCGATTCAAGGCAAAGCCTGTAAAGATTTAAGTATCAGCATCTTACAGCGAAAACCCTATCATCATAATCAACGTTTTAAGCATGCATTTCATAATCTAAAACTGTCACTCGAAAAGCTGCGTGAAGAGCAAAAATACGATGAGGTCTGGATCAACTCTTTATTTGCTTTATACCAAAACCTAAAAGGCATCGATGCGCAATTACGTAATGTCGAAACCGAGCGTTATATTGACCGACAAGCCCTGATTGAAAATCGTTTAAAAGATGATGATTTAAAAGGTTGGGACGACATCGTCATTCGATTCAAACAACATTTGAGCCCTGAATCGGTGCTGTTCCGTCATGCTGTGCGTTTATCGACCGTGTTATTTATTGGTTATATTTTTGTCCAAGTGACCAATATCAGTTATGGCTATTGGATTTTATTGACTGCCCTGTTTGTCAGCCAGCCGAACTTTAACGCCACCAAGCGCCGCCTCTATTTACGTATCATTGGCACCTTGGTCGGGATTATTTTAGGTTATGCAATTTTATACTTTGTCCCTTCTGTCGAAGGTCAGTTATTGCTACTCATTTTAAGTGGCGTATTGTTTTTTGAACTACGTAGTAAGCAATATGCACAAGCCACTGCGTTTATTACCATTTTGGCGCTGATTAACTTTAACTTAGATGGAATGGGTTTTGCCGCAGCAATGCCGCGTATGATTGATACACTGATTGGTTGTGCCTTGGCATGGTTTGGTGTGAGTTTCATTTTCCCAGATTGGAAATTCCGTCGCCTGCCTCGAACCATCAGCCGTTCGATTCAAGCGCAGTGTGATTATTTGGCCGAAGTGGTTGAACAATACAAATCTGGTCGTAATAACGGCTTGAATTATCGTGTTGTACGACGTGCAGCCCATAATACCGATGCAGAAGTAGCATCACTGATTTCCACCTTAGCCACCGAACCCGATACCGATCCGACTCAAAAAGCTTTGGCCTTTGAGTTTTTGTGTCTCAATCACACCTTTATTAGTTATATCGCGGCCTTAGGTGCGCATCGTGAAAAAATTCAAGACCAACAGGTCTTAAATTTACTGGATAAAGCCACGGATGACATTCAAGGTGCATTGCTGCGTGACGAAGTTCCAGACTTATCTGCGCAAAATATGTTGCAAGAAATCCGTCAGCGATTGTCACAAAATAGTGAGGAAGATCAAAAATCCTTAATTGTGTTACAACAGCTATCCTTAATGTTTAACGTGTTGAACCAATTTAGCCAATTGAAACAAAATCTAAGTCATGAGCATGATCAGGCATCGACTGAACTGGCTTCGCTATAATTTGGATGATTTTGGAACAATATACTCACTGAATTGGTATAAATAATGCTAAACTTTTTACAGTTTTAAATCTGTTACTTTCACTATGACCGCAAAAAATTTATATGCCTACACGCTAGAGCCAGTGGCTTATGAAATTTCTGAAGAAGAACAACGTTATGCTCAACTTGTTCTGTCTCGCAGTAACTTCAAAATTGGCAAAAAAGCATGGCTAATTATGGGTGCAATTCTTGCACTGGCACTCTTGGGCCTCATCTTTATTAAGAACTATTCAACAGTATTTTGCTGGGTAGCTATTGTCTGTGTTGTGATTTACTTCCTTGTGCGTAAATTCGGTATCGAGTGGTATGCGAAACGCAAACTGAACGAAGTCCCTGTACAAGAAATTAAAGGCATTCGTATGGGTGTTCAGCCGCATGGGATCTCTATGCAGCAACGTATGGGCGCAAACATGGGTACGATGACTGTCGGTTGGAAAGACATTCATGAATGGTATGACACCAAAGACTTCATCCTTTTAAACTTTAAAGTGAAGGGTCAAGACGGTGCATACATCTTGCCTAAACGTATGGATAGTAAGAAGTTTCCATTTTCAACCATTCGTAAGCACTTAAATGAAACTGTAGGCCCTGCTAAAGCTATTTAAGCCAAACAGACATTTGTGTATAAAAAACCTCCGTTTTTTGGAGGTTTTTTTATCTGTTTAATTTTCAAATGATCATTGATAATTACAATAATGAGAATGAATATTACTTACTTTTTCCACATTCTCTACTACATCATCGTTTATAATTCGTCGCAATTCAGCAACCTTTTATCAATATTAAATCCATCATGTTTAAGAAAACCCTTTTCCAGATTCACTGGTTCTTGGGGATTAGTGCCGGCTTAATACTCTCGCTCATGGGGGTTACAGGTGCCATTTATTCCTATGAACAGCAAATACTTAAAGCAATCAATCAGGACAGCTATGTGGTTCAGGCTCAACAGCAGCCCAAACTAACCCCTGCTGAGCTTTATCAGCACTTTAGTCAGTCTGATCCTGACATGAAAATTAACAGCATCTCTATTGCCTCAGATGCTACCGCCTCAAGTACCGTGAATATTGTCAAAGAAGGTGCTCGTCGTGGCTATAACATGATGGTTAACCCCTATACAGCCGAAGTTTTACCTGAAATCAAAGGTCAAAAATTCTTCCAGTTTGTACAGCAACTACACCGTAATTTAACTGTTGGCCCTGTAGGTAAACAAATTACCGGCGCATGTACACTGATGCTGATTTATTTTGTATTGAGTGGTTTGTATCTGCGTTGGCCAAAAAGACATTCTGTAAAACAATGGCTTGCAGTAAAACCGAAACTCAAAGGACGTAATTTCCTATGGGATTTACATGCAGTCATCGGCACATGGGTGATTGTTTTTTATCTCATTTTGGCATGTACAGGTCTGTACTGGTCTTATGATTGGTGGCGTAATGGCATGTTTAAAGTCATGGGCGTTGAACGTCCACAGCCCCAGTTACAAGAAGGTCCAAAACCGAATGGACAACCTGCTGAACAAGCGGGTGCAAAGCAAGGTGGTGAAAAACAAGCCACTGAGGCAAAACAAACTCATGGCGAACACCAAGCACGTTCTGAAAGAAATCCTGCAACGTCGAGTCCCTCTGAACACGGCGCTCAAGAAAATAAACATGGTGCTGAAGGTCACGGAGAAAAACGTGGTCTAAAACCAGAACAAGTGAATATTGCCCTTACGCAAAGTTGGAATGGCTTTAATCAAAATATTGGTCGTGAATACTCAAGTGTCACTTTTAATATTCCGAAAAAAGCCAATGGTGAATTAGAAATTAACTTTGTGGATGCCGTCCCTCAACATGAGCGTGCGCGCAACAAAGCGACTTATAACTACAAAACGGATGCTCTTACCGATATCGAGTTATACGAAGATAAAAAGCTAAATGAAAAAATCATGACCAGCATGTTGCCTGTACATCGCGGTAGTTTCTTCGGACCGATTTATCAGTTCTTTGTGGTTATTGCATCCCTCATGATGCCGCTGTTCTTTGTCACAGGATGGATGCTCTATCTCAAACGTCGTAAACAGAAAAAACTGACACAGCAAGCCCGTCAAAGCTTAGCACCAGTTACCATCGACCCAAATGCACAGCCTTGGTTAATTTGCTATGCATCACAAACAGGTCAGTCTGAACAATTGGCATGGCGTACAGCAACAAGCTTACAAGAGGCTCGTCAGCCTGTCACAGTGAAAGCTGTTCAGCAACTTTCAGCAGATGACTTAACGCAAGCCGCTCAGGTTTTATTTGTTGCAAGTACCTATGGCACTGGGGAAGCACCTGACCTTGCTTCAAGCTTTGAACGTAAACTGATGGCACAAGGCCTCGATTTGAGTCATGTTCAGTTTGCCGTATTAGCTTTAGGTTCAGAAGAATATCCGGATACTTTCTGTAGCTTTGGTCATGCGATTCATCGTTGGATGCAGAGTAATGCTGCGAAGCCCCTGTTTAACACGATTGAAGTCAATAATGGCGACACCCAAGCCATTCAAGCATGGAATAGCGCTTTAGCCAAAGCGACTAAACTTGAACTTCAGCACATGCAAATTGAAAAAACTTTTGATGCATGGACATTGACCAAACGTGATTTACTCAACCCGAACAGTTTAGGTGCACCTGCATTTAATATTGAGTTAAAACCGCAACATGAAGCCAATTGGCAAGCGGGTGATATTGCAGAGATTCAACCAGGTAATAGTGCTGAACGTATTGCAAACTTCATGCAAAAGTACCAAATACAAAGTCAGCAAGTGGTTGATTCTACTCAGCAACGTATTGAAGATGCATTATGGGATCGTAACCTAAATACGGATGTTGAACCATTTGCCAACCTTGATCATTTGCTTGAACAGCTTCCACCGCTTCCAACTCGTGAATACTCGATTGCCAGTATTCCAAGTCAGCAAGTATTACGCTTAGTGGTGCGTCAGCAATCCAATGCGGATGGTGAGCTCGGCTTAGGCTCAGGGTGGTTAACACAACATGCTGCGATCAATAGCACACTACAACTGCGTATTCGCACCAATGAATCATTCCACCTGATTGCAGATAATCGTCCTGTGATTTGTATTGGTAACGGTACAGGTATTGCTGGTTTACTCAGCCTGTTACATACACGAGTTCGTCAAGACTATACGCAAAACTGGCTGATTTTTGGTGAGCGCCAACGCGCACATGATTTCTTTTATCAAGACGTCATTGAAGCATGGCAAAACACCGGTTTAGTTCAACGCATAGACCTCACCTTCTCTCGTGATCAAACGGAGAAACGCTATGTGCATCATGAGCTACGTGATCAAGCGGCCTTATTAAAATCATGGGTAGAACAAGGTGCCGTGATTTACGTCTGTGGTAGTATCAATGGTATGGCAACGGACGTTGACCACGCATTGATTGATATACTAGGTGAAGATGTTGTTGCTGAACTGCGTCAAGCTGGGCGTTACCGTCGTGATGTTTACTAATAAGATGTTTACTCATAAATAGTCCCAACTAAAAACCAGACCTCGTGTCTGGTTTTTTTCACGCTATACTTAGGCCAAATACGAATACTGCTTTAATTTTTTGCATGAAAAGAATACTACTGCTTTGTGTAGGCTTGCTGCTCTGCGTAGATGCCATTTGGTTACTTACATTAGATAAAATTCATTTAGGCATCCTTTTACCCTTAGTCATTGGGTGTATTTTTATTTTATCCGGACTATTTTCAACCCAAATCCACAATATTTTAGATCAATACCCTAAACTCAAAAGGCTCTGGCGTGCTACATGGTGGTTGTTTTGGCTTTGGCTATTGAGCCTTTTACTGTTTTTTGCGTATTTACACTTCAATAGCCAGCAATCCAAGCCATTTACTTCCGTCCAAGCCATCATCGTTTTGGGTAGTGGTATTGAAAATGGTCAACCCTCTCCGACCTTAAAGGCGCGTCTCGATGCCGCAGCACCGTATGCCTTGCAACAACCCAATACTATTGTGATCATGACCGGTGGTTTAGGCTTTAATGAAAAAATGACCGAATCTTCCGTCATGAAACGCTATTTACTTCAACACTATGACATTTCAGCGGCAGGCATATATGAAGAAAGTAAAAGTACCAGTACAGAACTCAACCTGATCAACAGTAAAATGATTTTAAAACGACATCAGATTTCGCTTGATGCCCCCATTGCGATTGCCAGTAGTGATTTTCATCTCCCACGTGCAAAAGCAATTGCACAAAAGCTAGGCTATACACAGGTGTATACCATTGCAGCGCCTACACCGCTGTACATCCGCTACAACTCTTGGCTACGTGAATATTTTGCCTTTTTGAGCGGTTTTGTACTTAACGAATATTAAAAAAAGCCCTTGTTTAATCAGTAAACAAGGGCTTTTTTATGTTGTAAATAAACCATTAATTTAAACGAATGCTACGTGGCAAAGGAATTTTAAGGTTTTCAAAAATTTCTGGGCGCTGCTGGTAGACTTGATATAAATAATTTTTAATAT
Organism: Acinetobacter sp. YH12219; assembly: GCF_013417875.1. Classification (NCBI taxonomy): domain Bacteria; kingdom Pseudomonadati; phylum Pseudomonadota; class Gammaproteobacteria; order Moraxellales; family Moraxellaceae; genus Acinetobacter; species Acinetobacter sp. YH12219. The sequence continues at coordinate 39,533 of NZ_VPDC01000009.1, read as the reverse complement.
CTAACAGCATCTTTTCAGGTGCAACCAAAATATTTTGCCCTTCTGGGGTCAAATCTAAAGATACTGTAGTGCTCTCGCTACGTAAAAACGGAATGACTTTTTCGATAAAGTCTTTTAATGAAATTTCCTGAATTTCATAATTGGACCAATTGTCTTTAATTAATAAACGCGCTAAGCCACGATTTTGCCAAATGGCGAAGGAACGTTGACCTGTAGGTGTCGCACAAAGTGCCCAACCATCTTGATATAACGCAATCACGCCACCTTGAGCGACCATATTTTCAATAAATTGCTTATAGGTTTCTTGAGGATTGTAATTTGTAGTTTGAGTTTTAGACGCTGCCTTGCGCTGATATGGATTTCTCATAGATCACATACAATATTAAAATTATTATAGAGCGGATTCTATGTAAATCAGAAAATTTAGGCAAGCTTTTGGAGAAAGAAGTTTCTATAGAAGAATATGGTGGGCGCTGACGGGATCGAACCGCCGACATTCTGCTTGTAAGGCAGACGCTCTACCAACTGAGCTAAGCGCCCTGAGCGAAGAGTAACAAAGCGAAGCTTTGTCTGAGCGCAAGAGAAAAATCGAAGATTTTTTCTAAAGGCATTCTCTTGAACAGAGATTTTTAAGATAAATGGCGCAGCGGACGGGACTCGAACCCGCGACCCCCGGCGTGACAGGCCGGTATTCTAACCAACTGAACTACCGCTGCATCACGTAGTTTCTTTCGAAACACAACCAATATCATAAAGATATGGTGGGCGCTGACGGGATCGAACCGCCGACATTCTGCTTGTAAGGCAGACGCTCTACCAACTGAGCTAAGCGCCCTTAAAGGGTACAACAATTATATTCTTTGAAATGGCGCAGCGGACGGGACTCGAACCCGCGACCCCCGGCGTGACAGGCCGGTATTCTAACCAACTGAACTACCGCTGCATCGCAAAAAATATGGTGGGCGCTGACGGGATCGAACCGCCGACATTCTGCTTGTAAGGCAGACGCTCTACCAACTGAGCTAAGCGCCCTCAAAAGGTCTATCATGTAAATGGCGCAGCGGACGGGACTCGAACCCGCGACCCCCGGCGTGACAGGCCGGTATTCTAACCAACTGAACTACCGCTGCACTTACACAATGTCGCTATTGTGGTTCAAACGAATTAAGATTTAAAGTGGCGCAGCGGACGGGACTCGAACCCGCGACCCCCGGCGTGACAGGCCGGTATTCTAACCAACTGAACTACCGCTGCACTCTAAATATCTTAACGCTGAAAAGGTTTGGTGGGCGCTGACGGGATCGAACCGCCGACATTCTGCTTGTAAGGCAGACGCTCTACCAACTGAGCTAAGCGCCCTTTTCAAAACATGTTCATCGTTTGATGAGGTGCATTATAGAGAATCCTCACGGTCTGTCAAACGCTTTTCTAACTCTTTTCCACTTTTTCTGTTTGAGTGATTAAAAAATAAGTTATATTGCGGAAAAATCAGTATTTTTGAACATTTTTTAGCTATAAACCTGTAAATTTATTACTAAAAATATGACTTATATTCTGCATCATTCACATAAAAACAGTTTTTCGCGTGGACTCATAACTAATCATTCAGCGAACCGACGATTAATTCACCACACACACTGCATTCTAAAACACCCTAGTGTACAAAATACATTCAAACACGACTTTCTGTTGGTTTGCGAGCATTAGTCCTGACAAAAGTCCTGACAAAAAAACGCCTTTCAAACTCACTTTAATTTTTCAAATCTTTGTTTTGATGCCATGAACTTCGGTTTTCATGGCTTGTGCTTTTAACGACGTGTTCAATGTTCAGTGATGTAAACCAGCGCATTTAATGGAATCAATTGATAAAGTTCTACAACATCGCTGTTTCGCATGCGAATACAACCATGTGACATAGGTATACCCATTGGTTCAGTATCTGGTGTGCCATGAATATAAATATAACGCTGATAAGTATCACAGCCCTCACCCACATTAAAGCCGGGTTCCAAACCACTGAGCCACAATATTCGAGATAAAATCCAATCCCGCTCAGGATGTAATGCGGCAAGTTGCTCGTCGTAAACCTCTCCGGTCCACTGACGTGCTTTAAAAACAGCATTTTGAGGTTGTTGTCCACCAAACTTTTCAGCCACTTGATGCCAGCCTCGTGGCGTCTTACCACTATTTTCCTGCTCACCAATGCCATTTTTACCCGATGAAATGAGGTAAAACTTATTCAGCTTCGGCAAAGTTAAGGTTTGATCTTTCAAGTTAATCAGGATATCAGCTTGATCTTGGGTATATTCAGACATGCTCTTGCTCTTTCTGCTTATCTTTATCTACTGGTTGTGTCTGCTTCGATTGTTCAATAGTCCGCATCTGATTTGGCTCAGGTCGTGTCCATAACCAAATGCCAACGATCAACATGGTTAAGTCAGTGAATATCTTGACGGCAATCGGTGCAGAAGTAAAAAGCATAATCAGACCACTCACCAACATCATGATTGATGCGAACCATTTTGCTTTGCGGGGGACGGTGCCATTTTCGCGCCAAGCACGCAAGGTTGGCCCATATTTAGGATGATTCAACAACCACGCATCCATTTGAGGCCAACCTTTTGAAGCCGCCCATGCCGCTAATATTAAGAAGACTGTCGTGGGCATTCCCGGCAATAAAGCCCCTATAAAGCCTAAAATGACAAAGACAACCACTAAGCTTCGCCAAAACAACGTCTTCATACCGCTACCCTGAACTTTCAATTCAGGTAGTATAAGATGTTTTTAACAAATATCCGTTGTTATTCTGCATTATTCAAAAGGTTTCAATATGGCTGTAGCCCCGACAATGTCGTCTTATTTTGAGCCATGGTTGCAATTTAAACAGCCCTTAGTTCGCCAATTGGCTTTCTGTATTGCTAGCCCAAATATTCTGCAGCAAATTCCCAATGAACTCGAAATCCGCTATCCCTTTCATTTTCATCCAAACGAGCTTTGGCATAAATATTTTGAAGCCTATCTTTCCCGTTTAAAACAACTCGAACAACACCCAAGTGAATTAGTAGAATTTTTACAAAAATTAAAAAGTACTCGCCTTGGTTTACGTTTCGAAATGTTTATATGGTTTTGGCTGCTCGATCACCCATACCATCCATACCAGTTACTCGGACATAGCATTCAAAAAATTGACGGCCCTCGTACAGTTGGTGAACTGGATTTTGTTTTAAAAAATACCGAAAGTGGTAAAGTTGAACATTGGGAAGTGGCTTTAAAATATTATCTAGCCGAGCGCGATTTTCAATTACCCTATTGGTATGGCTTAAATCGTAGTGATACTTTGGCTCGTAAGCTTAATCATTTTACCCAAAAACAATTCCAATTTGATGAAGCACTTGGGCAGCAGATTCAACAGCGCTATTGCGTTTTAAAGGGCCAATTATATTTACCTATTCAGCGTACCAACGCATTGCCAAACTGGGTCAATCCTGCGCGTAGAATAGGTCAATGGGGACATGTCATTCCATCTACGAGTCAAGGCTATTATCGCCTACAACGACATGAATGGATCTGCGTGCAGCAGCAACCGACGAGTGCAACCGCACATTGGTGGACAGATGGTTTATATAAAAAAGACAGTGATGAAAGCTATTATATGTATAGACAGCCACGCTTGGTTTTGCCGCAAACAATTTAAGACTCAATGCACCATTTAGTAGAAATTTACATTTATTTACTCAACCACCGTAAAAACCACCTACTGTTTGATACGGCTATTTTTTAATCTAAATCTCACAACAGAATAATTTAGTCTTCTAAAAATTATTCTTTCATAATGGAGATTACATTCAATGAAAAAAATTTTAGCTGCATCACTTATGGTTGCTTTCGTACTGACAGGTTGTAATACAGTAAAAGGTGTTGGTAAAGACGTATCTAAAGCTGGAGATGCTGTAACCAATACTGCTGAGAAAACTTCGGAAGAAATTCGCCGCAATTAATTTCTTTCCCAAGAATTTATAAAAGAGCCCTATTTTTTTAATAGGGTTTTTTACGTCTAAATTTCCCTTCGCTTGTTGATTCGCCTATTATATTGCGACATTTTTGACTTCTGTATTTAGCATGACCTCAACAGCAACTCTTGATCTCAGCCTAGAACTACTTCGCCAACCGTCGGTGACACCGATTGACCATACCTGCCAGAACATTATGGCGGATCGTTTAGCCAAAATTGGCTTTAACATTGAAAATATGCGTTTTGATGATGTAGATAATCTTTGGGCACGTAAAGGGACTGAAGCACCAGTATTTTGCTTTGCAGGTCATACGGATGTAGTACCTACGGGTAACTTGGATGCATGGGGTTCTGACCCATTTCTTCCTGAAATTCGCGACGGAAAACTATATGGTCGTGGCAGCGCAGATATGAAAACCGCGTTGGCAGCTATGGTTGTTGCTTCCGAACGTTTTGTTGCGAAACATCCAAACCATAAAGGTTCTATTGCCTTTCTCATTACTTCTGACGAAGAAGGTCCTTCGATCAATGGGACAGTCAAAGTTGTTGAAACTTTAGAAGCGCGTAATGAAAAAATGACGTGGTGTTTGGTGGGTGAACCTTCAAGCACCAACACACTTGGCGATATTGTTAAAAATGGTCGTCGTGGTTCGCTAAATGCCAATTTAACCGTTAAAGGTAAACAAGGTCACGTTGCTTACCCACATCTAGCAATCAACCCAATCCATACAGCTTCAAAAGCATTGGCCGAGCTTTGCGATACCGTGTGGGACAATGGCAACGAATACTTCCCTGCAACGTCGTTCCAAATTTCCAATATCAATGCCGGTACAGGTGCAACCAACGTTGTTCCGGGCACGATGAATCTACTGTTTAACTTCCGTTATTCAACTGAAGTAACGGCAGATGAACTCAAAGCACGTACCTTGGAAATTCTAGATCGTCATGGCGTTGAATATGACATCTCTTGGACCTTATCTGGTTTGCCATTCCTAACCCCTGTAGGTGAGTTAGTGAATGCCGCACGTGATGCCATTCGAGAAGTTACAGGGACTGAAACAGAACTTTCGACCAGTGGTGGTACTTCTGATGGTCGATTCATTGCACCTACAGGTGCGCAGGTGCTTGAATTGGGTGTTTTAAATGCCACGATTCACCAAATCAATGAACACGTCAATGTGGAAGAATTGGAGCCACTTTCTGAAATTTACGAAAAGATTTTAGAAAACCTATTGGCTTAAGTATTCCCTGCATAGTCAAAAAAAGGAACTCCATTGAGTTCCTTTTTTTATATCTCGTTTTTGCAAATATTAAGCCGCTTGAAGCCCGATGCTGTTTTGAATATTGGCTAAATTTGGAATATGAAATACCTGATCGGCCATGCGTACATATTGGAAAATATTGGCATCTTTCACGGCTTTTTCTTCATCAACCACTTCAGAAATACGCAGACGAATGGTTTTCGGCATTTCATTACACATCAGTGCAAAACGCTGTCCAACATCATCGCCTTCAATCACCAAAGCCACGCCCTGATTTTTGGCAGGATCATTGACCGAGAAAACTGGCAATTTCAATTCATGCCATTCAACAAAAGGAACCTTGGTTGCACTATCGAGCGCTGAAAGCACAATATTTTGTGGCAACAACATTGGCTCTTTACCATGACAATCAATGATATACGCATCGATAAAACCGGTAGAAACCGTAATGAGATGTTGCAGTTCCTGCTGATCAATTTTATCGCTGACAACCTGAGAAACAGTATTTTGGCTCATAGATTACCCCTGCTTTTCTGCAATTAAAGCTTCAATATTGGCAAGCAATTCAGCTTCTTGGAATGGTTTACCCATATAGTGAGTCACACCTAAGCTAAATGCACGCTCACGATGTTTTTCACCAGTACGCGATGTAATCATAATGATTGGCAAGTCACGGTGAATGTCATGGTGACGGACTAAGTTTGTCACTTCGAAACCATCCATACGTGGCATTTCAATATCGAGTAACATCAAGTCTGGACGGACATTTTCAAGCTGCTCAATTGCATCCACACCATCTTTCGCAGTCACGATGTCATAACCCTGACGTTCAAGTAAGCGCGAAGTCACCTTACGTACAGTTACCGAGTCATCGACAATCATCACTAAACGACGCGCATTGGCTTGACGGCCCAAATCACGCTGTTCAGCTGAATGTTTAACACGCTGCGTAGTTTGAATTTGACGTGCAATATTTTGCCCATCCAAAATCAAACATACATGACCATCACCTAGAATCGTGGCACCTGCAATCGCGGCCACACTGGTAAATTGTTGACCAATTGGTTTCACCACGATTTGAGAACGTGAACCCACCAGCTGATCTACCAATAAAGCAATGGTTTGACCACTGTTGCCTTTTATTAGCAATACAGGCAATGAATGGCCGACATTATTTAAACGTGGAATTGGCTGATTACCCACAAACTCTGATAGATAACGTAGTTTGTAATTGGTGTTGTCAATTTTAAACACGTCATCCTTACTATTGAAGTAAGTTTCAAGTGCCGTAGGTGCAATACGGACAATACGTTCAATTTGCGCTAATGAAATCGCATATTGCTGATCGCCCGCTTTCACCATCAAGGCATCGCTGACCGCTACTGTGGTTGGTACACGAATGGTAAAGGTCGTCCCTTTACCTAACTCAGACTCAACGGAAACATGACCACCCAAGGCTTTAATTTCACTTTGCACCACATCCAGACCAACACCACGACCCGAAATTTGCGTTACCGCTTGTGCCGTTGAGAAACCTGGATGGAAGATCAATTGCAAGATTTCTTGTTTATCGAGGAACTGATCCGCTTTGATTAAACCAAGTTTTAAGGCTTTGTCTTTAATTTTGGTTTCATCAATCCCTTTACCATCATCACTGAAAGACACCAGTACATCAGTACCCTGACGACTAATATTCAAGACAATGCTACCCACTTCTGGCTTTTTCAAAGCCAAACGGTCAGCAGGATCTTCTAAACCATGGTCGACCGCATTACGCAGCATATGTTCAAATGGTGTCACCAAACGCTCTAAGATCGTACGGTCCAATTCACCTTCTGTATTTTGAACAATCAATTCTGCAGGACGGTTCAAGGTCGAAGAGGTTTGACGCACAATACGTTGTAAACGTGGTAACAAACGATCAAATGGCACCAAACGGGTACGCATCAGACTTTCTTGAATTTCTGACTGAATACGTGATTGTTGTAATAACAGACCTTCCGCATCACGGATTTTTTCTGCCAAGGTGCTCTTGAAGTCGACCAAATCCGACGCAGATTCAGCTAAAGATTTTGACAATTGGTTAATCGATGAATATTGGTCCATCTCCAATGGGTCGAAATCCGCATAGCGTGAATTTTCAGAACCATGTTTGGCAATAATTTGTGACTCAAGCTCACCATCCATTCGACGTAACTGGTCAGCAAGTCGCTTAATCGCCAACTCCATTTCATTCAATGTATTGCCTAGCTGACCTAAGTCCATCTCAATACGCGAACGGTTAATCGAGTTTTCGCCTGACAAGTCAATCATCTTCTCGACGAGATCAGCCGAGATACGAATCATCTCATTACTGTTATCAGACGAATTGGCTTCTGACCACTCACCCAACATCGATGGCGGTTCAACACCATCACCTTGAATAAATTCAAAGCCTTTGCTAACAATACCTTGTTCTAATTCTGCAACACGGTTTGGTAATTGAACCGTAACATCCACATATTGAATAGACTCTAAGCTCAATTTAATGCTGTCAAAATTACTATAGTCGTGGTTGAAGATCGCTTCTTTTAACCATGCTAACGTCGTTTTGAGCAAGCCGTCATATACATTTGAGTTGAAATGATGAACAGCGAAATGCTCAAATGTCGTCTCAAGTTGATACGCAATTGCAGCAACAGGTTCATTTTCAACCATACGCGCACCACCCTTAATACTGTGGGCAGCACGTTGTAATTGAAGCAATACGTTACGGTCACTACGTTGTTCAGTCCATTGATTTAATAATTGAACGGCTTGTTCAAGAATTTCCTCAGACTCTTCAAGGAAGGTTTCTTCCATGACAGAACGTAGATCGTCATCTGGATGCTCAACATGTTCAGCAACCGCATGTTCAAGATGTTCAACAGCAGACTCAGTGTGAGCAGTCGTTTGAGCTTCAACCACTGCTTCTGCAGTGTCTTCAGCAACATCCATCGGCTCTGACACCGATACATCTGGTTCTACTGCTGTTTGTTCAGTTTCAGCAGAAATAGGGGCCGAAGCCAATGCAACAGCTTCTGAACGCTCTCCTGCCACAATTGACTGAATATTCTTGAGAATATCGATCACATTATTCGCTGGGTAGTCGATCCCTTGGTCACGAATGGTTTGAATACGATCTGAAATATCATCCTGCACTAAACGAATAATTTGAATTAACGCAGGCGTAATCGAAATTTGCTGACGAATAATGCGCTCATAAATCGATTCTAATTCATGCGAAATTAAACCCACATGAGATGCGGCAATCATATTTGCACCACCTTTTAGGGTATGCAAATAACGCATTAAATTATTCAAAGCTGAAGTATTGGTCTGATCACGTGTCCAAGTACTGAGGTCTTGATCAATCCCCACCAATAATTCTTCTGCCTCTTCAATAAAGATCCCTAAAAGATCTTCATCAAAGTCATTATTCGCATCCGCCGCTTGCATCTGTTGATGATCAAGTTGAATACGCTGACTTAATTGTGCAAAGTCTACTGCTGTTGTATTTGGAACAGCGGCTTTATCTTCTACAGTGGCAACAGGTTCAGCAACTACATGGGCTTCTGGTGTTGTCGTCGCTGCAACTGCTTCAATGTCTTGTTGAACAAATGCAGTCAGCTCATTTAAGAAACGCTGAACCTCTTCACTTAACACCACACGCTGACCCGCAGCTAAAGTGTCAAATAAGTGAATAAACTCTTGATGTGCTTGCGCAAATAACTCATAGCCATAATCAGCATGGAGTAATTCACGCTTTTCAACTAAAGACTGATATGCTGCACGCAGTTGAGTTGTGAAATCATGGATTCCAACAGACGCACGATTATCCGTATGTTCAATCAACTCTAAAGCTTGTTGACTGAGCTGTTGAATATAGTCTGGGAATTCAGCAAGGGCACGTTTATCAAACTCAAATTCAGCATCCAATAACTGATCAATATTTAATTCGATTAGTTTAGAAACCAAACCTTGTGGATTATCTTCAGGCGCCAATTGATCTTGGCTAGCAAAACCATAATCATCCCAAGCGGCTTTGAAGGTTTCATAAATAGATGCAAGATTTGCCTTATCTCCTGAACGCAGCACGTGTAAATAATCACGAACAAATTCAGCATATTGAATCAATAAAGCAGTTTCTTTCGAGCTCGATACGATTTCGTCTTGCAATAAGGTTTTGAATAAATTTTCAACTTTTGAACTGGCTTCAAAAATCTCTTCGATTTGTGCCATCGACGAACTACCACGTAAGGTGTGTAGCGCGCGAATCAAGCCATTATAGTCTTGTGATTTACTATCATCAGATTGGAGGAACTGATCAATCGTTTGTAGATGTTCTTCAGCTTCTTCAATAAAAATGCTCACAGTCTCTTCGACCAGTGATGCATCTGCATCCACTTGCTCAAGAGTTGTTTCTGATTCGGCCACTGCATCGATCGTGCTTTCAACTACTTCCACATGTTCTGTAGTTTCAACTTCAGTCAGCTCTAAACCAGTGACAGCATCTTCAGATTTTAATTGATCTGCCAGTTTTAATAATTCTTCGAGTGCAGGCTCAAGGCTAATATTTTGTTGTAATTGTTGCCCCATTAAAACCAATGGACGTAAGTCAACATCCAATTCGGCAACATTTTTAAACCGTGGATAGAGCTTATATTGATAAACATTTAAAACTGTTTGTGCAAACTTTTGAACGGTTGGCGTTAACTGTACTGAACCTGCAATAACACGATTCAGCGTATCTTCCACTGCCCATGCAGTTTCACCCGCCGATTTTGCCCCGACCATACGACCTGAACCTTTCAGGGTATGGAAATGACGACGAATCGTCGTTAAAGTGTCTTTATCTTGTGGATTTTCCAACCAAGTTGTAAATAAACCCGCCAGCTCTTCAAAGATTTCTTCTATTTCTTCAACAAAAATCTCTAAAATTTCTGCATCTTGATCAAGATAACTATCTTCAGGAAGCGTAGTTGTTTCAACTAAATTTTTTAATATTTCTTTCATAGCTAAGGCTTCTTATGTTTTGCCACCAAGAAGGTTGCTCAAACTTAATTGTAACCATCACCTAAGACTTAACTGTGACGTTAAGTTCACCTTATCGATGTGTTATCTGTAATCGGTGCAGTACCCTAACCGTAGCTAAGGTACTGCAGGTTTGCGCCTGACTTACTCTGGGAGTTTAAAGTCAGATACAGATTCACGTAATGATTCAGCCATGTTCGCCAATTCAGATACCGAACGTGCAGTATCAAATGTTGCACTGGTGGTTTGCGAGGTAATTTCTTGTACAACGTTCATCGTTGTCGCAATATGACCTGCTGAAGCAGACTGAAGTTTTGCAGCATCCGAAATGTTTGCAATCAGTTTCGCCAAGTTACCCGATACAGACTGAATTTCATCCAGTGCTACGCCGGCATCCTTAGACAAGTTCGCACCACGTACAACTTCCGAAGTCGTTTGTTCCATTGAAATTACGGCTTCGTTAGTATCCGTTTGAATGGTTTTTACCAAGCCTTCAATCTGTTTGGTTGCAGACGCTGAACGTTCCGCAAGACGCTGTACCTCATCCGCTACCACGGCGAAACCACGACCTGCCTCACCTGCCATCGATGCCTGAATTGCTGCGTTTAATGCCAAGATGTTCGTTTGGTCGGCAATATCGTTAATCAATGCGACAATGTTACCAATCTCTTGAGAAGACTCACCCAAACGTTTAATACGTTTTGAAGTTTCCTGAATCTGCTCACGAATCGTGTCCATACCTTCAATTGAACGGTTTACAACATCTGCACCGTTTGCAGCAATTTGTACTGAACGTTCTGCTACGACAGCTGATTCTTCAGCGTTCGAAGATACTTGGTCAATCGACATTGCCATTTCGTTAATCGCGGCAGATGCACCAGCAATCTCTTGCGCCTGATGCTCAGATGCTTCTGCAAGCTGGTTGGTAATACCCTGCGTATTCGCCGTATACTGTGCAACTTCTTGAGAAGTTTCTGTAATACGCGATACAAGGTCACGTAATTGGTCGATTGCGAAGTTAATCGAGTCGGCAATCGCACCGGTAAAGTCTTCAGATACCGTCGCATACGAACGCAAGTCACCGTCTGCAAGATCGGCAATTTCATCGAGTAAACGTAAAATCGCGTTCTGGTTACGGTCATATTCTTCTTGAAGACGGGTTACACGGAATTTATCAGATTGACCACGTAAAGAAAGAAGTTTGAATACACAGATCAAGAAGGCTGTTAATGCAAGAATCAACAGTACCGCAGGTAAAATGGTTTTCAGACCAGTGTTAGAAGACAATTGATTTAAATTACCCAACAAATTGTCTGACTCAGCAAAAATTTGTGAAGATGCTTTACGTACGTTCACAATTTGTGTTGAGTTTTTCAAAATCGTCGCTGAAGCTGATTTTAATACGTCGTCATATTCGGCTTTAATACCTTCAAGTGATTCACGTAATTCAGGGCTTTCAATACGCTGTACACCGAGCTCTGCACTACCGTCCAATTGAGCATTTAAGTACAAACCGAAGGTTTCCGTATCGGCACTGAAGTCATCCGCAGACTCACGTGAGCTATCAGAACCTGAAAGCACCGAACTGATCGAACGTAAAATACGTTCCGCAATGAATACTTGGTTTTTCGCAATAACCACCTGGTTCGAAGGCATGTCTTGACGCGCCATTTGATCGACCATCAGGTTATATTCCGCCTGAATCCCCGGAATGGTTTCACCAATCGCGATGTTCGTGTCATATAACTTGTTAATGATTTTTTGTTGCGAAGTAATCAAGTCAATACTTTTTGAAACTTCAGCCCACTGCGTATCTACAGATTTCAGCGCATCGGTATTCGCATGAATATCTTTTACTGTTTCTAAGTTTTCTTTGAACGAATCTTGAGAGGCAATTAATTTTTTCATTGCATCTTCAGTACCTGAAGCAGTTGCCTCAGTTGCTTGACGCGAAATTGTTTGCGAAAGAAGACGGAGTTCACCCAAACTTTGCGTTAATTGGTTACCGCGAGGAACGCTATAGAATAGGTATAATAAAATGATCGTTGCCAGTACTAATGAACCAATCGCACCATAAATAAATGGTTTGGATTTTTCACTATCACCAAAAACTCGAGATAATTGATCTGTCTGTGATTGCAGTTTTGCCAGAAAAGCATTACCGCCTTTACGACCACTGGTGCTTTCACCCGTATTTTTCTTTTTAAGTTTAAAGCCCATTCAGCTTCTCCCCGATTACGCCTTCTTTCGTTCGTGCGCGACAATTAATTTATAAATTTTATAGATGCGTTCATGTATTTTGGATTTTGCAGTAAACGACTGAAGAGAAATACATTCCACTGCTGGTTATGCTGGTGGAAATACCCCTGACAATATTCCTGTAAATTTCGATCCAACTCATTATGTTTAGAAAAATAACTTTTCTTATTAAAGTGTTGAATACCCAAAACTTGATCGACTACCAAACCGACATAATGGTCATTATGACTAATACATAAAACTTTTTGAGTGGGTGAAAAACTACTTCGATGACCGGTTATATATTGTGCTAGGTCAGACAAAGAAAGTAAGCGTCCCCGAATATTGGCTAGTCCCATCACCCAAGGTTGGGTGTTGGGAACTGGCGTATATTTTGGTGGGTAGATCACTTCAGCTACTTCACCTAAAGGAGCAACGTAATATTGCCCCATCATCTCAAAAGCAATGCCTGACCATCGGTTTACTTCATTTTCAGTGGAAACGTAGTTTTTGTTTCCTCGTTTTGCGATTCGAAGTAATTCGATAAATCCATTTGCTGCCATAGAGCTTTATCCTGCATTGAGGTGTTGCTTAATCACATCAATTAATTGTTTTTCGTCTACAGGTTTAGTTAGATAATCAGAAGCACCTTGGCGTTTACCCCAAACACGGTCAGTTGCCTGATCTTTGGTACTTACAATGACAATCGGGATATGTTTGGTGGTCGCACCACGTGCAATTTGACGTGTTGCTTGGAATCCATTCACACCCGGCATTACCACATCCATTAAGACCAAATCAGGTAACTCTGCTTGAGCCATTGTCACACCATCTGCCCCATTTGAAGCTTCAATCACTTCAAAACCGTGTTTACCTAAAATTTCTTTAAAACGGAATGTTTCTGTTGGTGAATCATCAACGATTAGGATACGTGCCATGCTTTTTCCCCAAAAAATAAAAAATCTAATTAAGCTGTAACGTGATTACGGATTGCATTCAGCAATTCATCTTTACTGAATGGCTTCGTTAAGTATTCATCCGAACCCACAACACGACCCTTCGCCTGATCAAATAAACCGTCTTTACTTGAAAGCATAATCACAGGAATATTTTGATAATTTTGAGAGTTTTTAATCAGGGCACAAGTTTGATAGCCATCTAGACGTGGCATCATTATATCGACAAATACGATATCTGGATTCGCATCTGCAATTTTTGAAAGTGCTTCAAAACCATCTACAGCAGTGACTACTTCACATCCTTCACGCTGAAGCAGCGTTTCGGCCGTACGACGAATGGTTTTTGAATCATCAATTACCATGACTTTTAGATTTTGGAATTTATCGTCCATTTATTGACCCTACCCATTGAGGATGTACAAACAATTAAGTTAGCAGCATTATTATTTACAAGTTGTGAACATTTTTAACATATCTTTACTTGCGTTTTCAATGAACATTTTCTGCGCAAACACACAAGATTTCTTGTTTTTATTAACTGCTTCACACTTTCCGATGACCAACGATTTTTTTTTAACTTGGAATAGTATTTAATTGTCTTAATTAAGCATATTATAGCAAGATTATTACTTTAAAATAAGTAATTTAGTCAACTTTAAACTGGGGAGTACAAGGTTGAGTTCGTTTACAAAAAAAATTCACTTGATTGGCCTTAAACATTTCTCAAAAAAAGTCATTCTGACGACATGTTTACTGGCTTATACCCCGCTTTTATTTGCTGCACCAACCAATACGCAGCAACCACAAAAGGCGACTTGGTATCGTTACTATGACAGTAAAGGCATAGCAAACATCAGTACCAATGTGACACCAAATCACATCCGCTATGGTTATGAAGCACTTGATCAAAATATGCAAGTGATTAAACGTAACCGCCCCTACAATGCTGAAGCGGACGTTAGACAAGCTCCTCAGCGTGCTGCCCAAGCACGTCAGCAAGCTTCAGATATCAAACTTAAAAAAGCCTATACCAATAGCCGAACTGCGGCCATTAAAAAGCGTGATGCACTGACTGGTATACGTAAACAGATCGTGTTTGAACAAGAACAATTAAAACAATTACAAAATGATCGTGTATTATTTGTTCGCCAAGAACGTGAACATTTTCGAAAAGGTGAAACCGTTCCGGCAAAATTAAAAACAATGTTGGATAATAATCAAAAAAATATGGTAGCGAAAAAAGAATACATTCAATCGTTACAAACTCGCTATCGAAATACAGAAGCTGAATACGACAGAATTATTACGCGTTTAAAAGCGATGGAATAAACTTGTTATTCAATTGCTTTTGTAGACCGCTGATATAAGGACCATTATGCAATCTGCACAGCAATCATCCCCTTTTTTAAAGCTTAGCCTGCTTTGCATAAGCCTGACTTTGGCTGCATGTCAAAAAGAAGATCCGCAGCAAAGTGTAAAACCAGAAAATAAGATTGAATTGATTCAACAAGATCTGGTGACGATCGAACAAGGCAACGCCATTTCAAAAACAGCCTTTACAGGCACCATTCGGGCAGTCAATCAGAGCAGTATTCAAGCCCAAGTCACTGCGACTGCAACCAATGTGAATGCAGAGGTCGGACAACGTGTCAGCAAAGGCCAAGTGTTGGTGCATTTAAATAATCAAGACAACGCAGCACGTCTTGCTCAATCACAAGCGAACCTCGCATCCACACAAGCTCAAGCCAATCAAGCCAAACTGATGATGGAGCGCAAACAGCGCTTGCTAAATCAAGGCTTTATTTCCAAAGTAGAGTTTGAACAAAGTCGTGTCGATTACCAAGCTCAAATGGAAAATGTTCGCGCCCAACAAGCCAATGTCGATATTGCACGTAAAGCCAATCAAGACGGCACCATTTATAGCCCTATCCAAGGCGTGATTACCAAGCGTGATGTTGAACCGGGACAAACGGTTGCTGCCGGACAAACCCTTTTTGAAATCGTCAATCCAGACCAATTAGAAATTCAAGCCAAATTACCAAGTGATCAGCAAGCAGCGCTGAAAATTGGACAAAAGATTGAATATAACATCCAAGGCAATAGCAATTTACTCACAGCACAAATCAGTCGGATTTCACCAATTGCCGATCAGGCTAGTCGTCAAATTGAATTTTTTGCAGCCCCAAATGAAACCATTACATCATTAAGTATTGGTGCTTTTGTCGAAGGTTACATTTTAGGTACCGATAATATTTCAGGCCAAAAAATTCCACTCGATACCATTCAAAGTCTAAAAGACCAACCTTATGTCTGGGTCATTCGTCAAAATAAAATTGCCAAAGTGCCTGTACAAATTTTGAATCAGAATTATAGCAATAACACCGCGATTGTTCAGGGCTTACAAAATAGTGATCTGATCAGCCGAATTAAATTTAATGATTCAGATATCAAACAAGATGTAAGTATCAGCCAAAATTAAAAGAATAAGGCAGGACAGTTGTTATGTGGTTAACCCGAATTAGTGTGAAATATCCTGTTTTCACCATCATGATGATGTTCTGTCTGATGGTGCTAGGACTCGCTTCTTGGCAACGTATGGGCGTTGAGGAATTTCCTGATGTCGACTTCCCTTTTGTTGTGGTCTACACCAACTATCCAGGTGCTTCTCCTGAGTCTGTCGAATCTGAAATCACTAAGAAACTTGAAGATCAGATCAATACCATTTCTGGCCTCAAGCAAGTGATTTCACAGTCCAGTGAAGGTTTATCCACGGTCATTGTCGAATTTAATCTAGATGTCTCATCCTCGGTAGCTGCACAAGATATTCGAGATAAAATTGCACCAGTAACCGCACAATTTCGTGATGAAATTGATGACCCGATTGTAGAACGCTACGACCCTACTGCCAGTGCGATTATGTCGATTGTTTTTGAATCGAAGGACATGTCTTTACGTGATTTGAGTTCCTATCTGAATCAACGGATTGTGCCACAACTTAGAACAGTTCCTGGTGTCGGTACGGTCAATTTATTGGGCGATGCGCAGCGACAAATTCGAATACAAGTAAATCCACAAAAATTACAAAGTTTCGGGATTGGGATCGATCAAGTTATAAACACCTTAAAATCTGAAAATATTGAAGTTCCGGGAGGAACCTTAAAACAAAAGAATTCAGAATTGGTGGTCGAAATTAAATCTCGAGTTATTCACCCAAATTCTTTCGGAGATTTAGTGGTTGCCAATAAAAATGGCGCGCCGATTTATCTCAAACAAATTGCCGAGATAGAAGATAGCCAAGCCGAAATGGAGTCGAGTGCCTATCTGAATGGTAAAACAGCCGTTGCTGTCGACATTCTGCGAAGTTCGGACTCTAATGTGATTGAGGTGGTTGATAATACCCGTAAAACTTTAAGTAAAATTCAACAGCAATTACCACAAGGCACGACGGCAGAAATTGTGGTTGATTCATCTAAAGGTATTCGTGGCAGCATTAAAGATGTGGCACGTACCATTATTGAAGGTGCTGTACTTGCAGTCTTCATTGTTTTGCTATTTCTCGGTTCATTTCGTTCGACAGCTATTACAGGTTTAACCCTACCGATTTCGCTACTGGGCACCCTCACCTTTGTTTGGATTTTTGGTTTTACCATCAACATGATGACCCTACTGGCTCTCTCGCTGAGTATCGGTCTACTCATTGATGATGCCATTGTGGTTCGTGAAAATATTGTCCGCCATGCCGATATGGGCAAAGACCATGTCACCGCCGCACTCGACGGCACGAAAGAAATTGGTTTAGCTGTATTGGCCACGACCTTGACCATTGTCGCGGTATTTTTACCTGTGGCATTTATGGGCGGTATTATTGGGCGTTTCTTCTATCAATTTGGTGTAACCGTTAGTACCGCTGTACTGATTTCGATGTTTGTGAGTTTCACCCTTGACCCCATGTTGTCTGCTCACTGGGCAGAGCGCCAAGATCTAAATAAAAAGCCGGGTAAAATCAAACGTTTTTTTAACTGGATTTCGGGCAAGCTCGACAACCTAAGCCATCATTATGAAAAATTACTCAA
The DNA here is from genome assembly GCF_013417875.1 of Acinetobacter sp. YH12219. Taxonomy (NCBI): domain Bacteria; kingdom Pseudomonadati; phylum Pseudomonadota; class Gammaproteobacteria; order Moraxellales; family Moraxellaceae; genus Acinetobacter; species Acinetobacter sp. YH12219. The sequence continues at coordinate 21,937 of NZ_VPDC01000009.1, read as the reverse complement.
GCTTGCTTTAAAATTTAGGCTCATTACCCTTTTAATCGCCGTTGCATCATTATTTGGTGCATTGGGCTTATCCAAACTGATCGGAACTGAATTTGTACCCGTACCAGACAAAGGTGAAATTCGGATCAAATTTGAAACACCCGTTGATGCAACCCTTGAATATTCACAGGCGAAGCTTAAGCAAGTCGATCGTATCATTCGCCAGCATCCAGAAGTCAAAGCCACTTATGGTGCAATTAATAGTGCCACTGATCGGGGTAAAAACCATGCTAGCATTCGTGTCACTGTTTCACCACGTACGGAGCGTAGTCAAACATTAACGGATCTCAACAATGAATTCCGTACCCGCTTAAAACATGTAGCAGGTATTACCATTACCTCGATTGCCTCAGCTGATGAAACAGTATCGGGCGGCCAAAAGCCGGTTATGATCTCGATTAAAGGACCAGACTTAGATGAGTTACAACGCATTTCTGACCGCTTCATGAAAGAAATTTCGAAAGTCGACGGTATTGTCGACTTAGAAAGCTCACTCAAAGAACCTAAACCGACCTTAGGTGTACATATCAATCGCGTTTTAGCCAGTGATTTAGGTTTATCCGTCAATCAAATCGCCAATGTATTACGCCCTCTTCTTGCGGGGGATAATGTAACAACGTGGAAGGATGATAAAGGCGAAACCTATGATGTAAATTTACGACTCACTGAAGATCAGCGTCGACTGCCAACAGACATTCAAAGCATGTACATCACATCACAAAAAACCGATGCCACAGGCTTACCTATCTTGGTTCCATTGGCAAGTGTGGCTAGCTTTGAAGAAACATTGGGTGCTTCACAAATTAACCGTCGTGATCTAGCACGTGAAGTGATGGTTGAAGCCAATACGGCAGGTCGTCCTGCGGGTGATATTGGTGCCGAAATCAATGAGATCGAGAAAAATTTCGACTTGCCACCGGGTTATAGTTTTGTCACGCAAGGTGCCAATAAAGATATGGCTGAATCTGCTGGTTATGCAATGACGGCAATTACCCTCTCTATTGTGTTTATTTATATTGTTTTGGGTTCACAATTTAATAGCTTCATTCACCCTGCAGCCATTATGGCGTCATTACCCCTATCATTGATTGGGGTGTTCTTGGCCCTATTCTTATTTAATTCAACCATGAACCTCTTTTCCATTATCGGGATTATTATGCTCATGGGTTTGGTAACTAAGAACGCAATTCTACTCATCGACTTTATTAAAAAAGCTATGGATCATGGTGTAGATCGTTATGACGCAATTATTGAAGCAGGTAAAACCCGTTTACGCCCCATTTTAATGACTACCAGCGCAATGGTGATGGGTATGGTTCCGCTTGCACTTGGTCTGGGTGAAGGCGGTGAACAAAGCGCGCCAATGGCACACGCTGTAATTGGCGGGGTGATTACCTCTACCCTACTGACACTCGTGGTAGTCCCAGTGATTTTTACTTATTTGGATGATTTCCGAAACTTCCTTGCACGTCAGGCAAAAAAAATCATGTCATAATGACAAAATCTAAAATGAGGTGACTTTGGAAAATGTTCACCTCATTTTTTATTGTATACTCTCCACTTTAACGCTTAATTTTTTAGGACAGTTTCCATGCGCGCGAGTCGCTTTTTATTTGCAACGTTAAGAGAAACCCCAAACGATGCTGAAGTTATTTCACATCAGCTGATGCTTCGTGCCGGGATGATTCGTAAATTGGCTTCAGGTTTATACACTTGGCTGCCGATGGGCGTTCGCGTATTAAATAAAGTTGAAGCGATTATCCGCGAAGAGATGGATCGTGCTGGTTCACTTCAAGTCCTGATGCCTGTCACTCAACCTGCATCTTTATGGGAAGAATCAGGTCGTTTCGTACAATATGGTCCAGAACTTTTACGTTTTAAAGACCGTCATAACAATGACTTTGTACTTGGCCCTACACATGAAGAAGTGATTACAGATCTTGCTCGCAATGAGTTGAAAAGCTATAAGCAATTGCCTGCAAACTTCTACCAAGTACAAACCAAATTCCGTGACGAAATCCGCCCTCGTTTTGGTGTGATGCGTTCACGTGAATTCATCATGAAAGATGCCTATTCTTTCCATGTTGACCAAGCCTCTTTACAAGAAACCTATGACAATATGTATGCAGCTTACTGCAAGATTTTCACGCGTTTAGGTTTAAATTTCCGTCCAGTTCAAGCGGATACAGGTTCAATTGGTGGTTCGGGTTCTCATGAATTCCACGTACTTGCTTCTAGCGGTGAAGATGACATCGCATTCTCTACAGAGTCAGATTATGCTGCTAACGTAGAAATGGCTGAAGCCGTACTAGTTGGTGAACGTGCTGCTCCGACTAAAGCACTTGAAATTATTGATACACCAAATCAAAAAACCATAGCTGATGTTTCTGAATTCCTTAAATCAAACCCTGCTCAATCTGTAAAAGCATTGTTGGTTCAAGGTGTTGCTGAAGAAGGTAAAGCTGCGCCAGTGGTTGCCTTATTCCTACGTGGCGACCATGAACTGAATGAAATTAAAGCTGAAAAACACCCATTAATTGCTGCTCCATTGGCCTTTGCAACTGAAGCACAATTGGCTGACTTAGGTTTAACGGCTGGTTTCTGTGGCCCTCAAGGCTTAACCGAAAAAGGCATTACAGTTATTGTTGACCGTGCAGCGTCTGTACTTTCAGACTTTGTTGCTGGTGCAAACCAAGTCGATAAACATGCTGTAGGTGTAAACTGGGAACGTGATGCACAATACACCGAAGTTTATGACCTTCGTAATGTTGTTGAAGGTGACCCTTCTCCAGACGGTCAAGGTACAATCTTGATTAAACGTGGTATCGAAGTTGGTCATATCTTCCAGTTGGGTCAAAAATACTCTGAAGCACTTGGCTGTAAAGTCTTAGGTGAAGACGGCAAACCTCTCGTTGTGACTATGGGTTGCTATGGTATTGGTGTAACCCGTGTTGTTGCTTCTGCAATTGAACAAAACTTCGATGACAAAGGGATTATTTGGCCGTCTGCAATTGCTCCTTTCGAAGTTGCTATTGTGCCAATGAATGCGCATAAATCACCGCGCACGTTAGAAGCAGCTGAAGCACTGTATGCAGAATTAACTGCTGCTGGTTATGATGTTCTTCTAGATGATCGTAATGAACGTCCAGGTGTTAAATTCTCTGATATCGAGTTAACAGGTATTCCACACCGTATCGTTATTGGTGAGAAAGGTTTGGATGCTGGTACATTTGAGTACAAAGGTCGCCGTGATGAAGAATCAAGCAACCTCAGTAAAGAAGACCTTTTAGCGAAAATTGCAAAATAATTTGCGCTAAATATAAAAAAATCCCGCTAAGTGCGGGATTTTTTTATATTAAATACTTTAAGCCTTAACAGAATTTCAGCCCGCCGAAGCAGTTAGAACGAAACTCCTGTCCAGAAAGTTTTAAATTGTTTAATGGGAAATCAATTAATGACGGGTTTTTAATTTCTTTAACATCTAAAGCCGAACCTGCAACACAACCAAAGATTAAATCTCCACAATTACGAACATTGGTACTTAAGTCATGGTTAATTCCAGCGATCGTTTGTTTCAACACTTCATCCGTAATCGCCACTTTATCTGAAGGTGTAATACTCCCCAAATCGACCTCATCTTCCATCGCCAACCACCAACCTCTTTCTGCTGCAACTGCAGCACCAGGCCAGAGTATTTTTTGAGCTTGTAAGGATAACGAAGCAGGGTTATTTAGATAAAGTGCATGGATCAAACCTAAACTTTGATTTACCGTAATATCGGTTTGTAGTCCAGTAAGATAGCCTGTTACGTCTTTATTCAAATTAATATTTAACCCAAGTAGAGAGATCTGAGCTTCTAATGGACCACTAAAATCTAGACGATCAACTGTACCTGTGCCTTTTAATACCGCAATATTATCCTTAATTCTATTCCCGCTCACGACAGTGGCTGGAATTGTAAAAGGTGCTGTGGTTGATTTTAAATTAAAGGAATAATTATCTGATTTGTAGTGAAGCGGTAGATCAACTTCAGCACCAAATAATGTCCCCTTAACTGCCCCTTCAATGTATTGCTGCGTAGAAGCATAGTCCATCACACGCTCGGCAGTTGTTGCAACACCCGCAGACGCTTTGGTTTTCATATACCCACTAAAGGTGTTGATACCATTGGGTGTATTACTATTTTCTGTACCTAATGTCATTAACCCAGAAATTTTTTCAGCGCTCAGACGAAAGCCCATCACTTCACGAGTTGCAGCTGATTTGGGATCTTTAATTGCAATTTCGATAAAAGGATTGGTCAACAAAGCAGAAGTTGCCGCACGTTCATCAGACGTATAATTGCTATTTACAGGCAATCCACTCAATGAAATATGATCGATATCAATATCACAAGCACCTGAGCCATTTGCACCACCACAACCCAATTGCAGCTTTTTAATATTGGCATTGAGCTCCATTTCAGCTTCTAAACCAAGCTTATAAAAGCCGACATTGGATTGGTCTACGGCTTGTCCACTCTCATCCACAGAATTATACCCCTGCGTATATTCCATGGAGAGTAATGCTTGACCATCAACTTTTGATAAGCTTTCATCATCTAAAGCCATCATTGCATGAGATAAGCTACTCATCGCAAATGTCGAGAAGATCAAACCTCTGATTAACTTCTTTTTCATAACAAATTCCCTGTTCGTTATTTTATTTATTTGTTATTGATTTAATATTATTAGCGTGGAGTAATCCCCATGGTGCTTCGCATTGTTCCACCGGTTAGGGCTATATCCGCCATCTTTTGCATATTGCCATTTGTTAACATCGATACTTCTGCACGAAACGCTTTAGACATATTATTGGTTGGATTGAATTTCACCTGATTATCAAACTCTACCGAATCTTGTTTCATTTTAATTCGAGCATCAAAACCTAGATCGCCCTGCATTTTATTAATATTGATACTTGAAGCTGAAACGACACCGCTGGCATTTACATCTTCATTCATCAAACTTAAATAGCTTCCCATAACTTTTTGATCTTTCTTTTCAGCATCTGTTAATGCTTTAAATTCAAAGCTTCCACGAAAAGATAAATAATTATTTTCTGCACTGTCATTTAGGCCCGGTACTATAAATAGCTCACCTTTACCATCAAGTTTAAACGCAATATTCGTCAACACATCATCACGTTTAGAGAAATTATCTAAAGGTACTGTAGTCCCACATTTGGCAGAAGCTGTAGTCGCACAGTTATAGGTTGAACCCGGAAGTTGACCAATCGCTAACTCGGCATTAGCTGCAATCAATAAATTATCTGCACGTACATAGATGCCATCATTTTCATAACCAATCACACCATCAGATTGAATAAGGGCATTGATGTTTCGTAAGCCTGCATAATAATTGACTTCTTGACCATTAATACCTTTTTTACCATCAATCAAAATAATGGAAGTTGTACTTGGTGTTCCTGTTTTTTTATCAACACCATAACCATCTGTGCTCATTACAAGGTTATAGCCAATACCTGATTTTTCAGCCGCATTTTTATAACTGTATTTTTTCTCTGATAATGCAACATTGGCATTCATATTATAAATCGGGATACCAATCCCCCAACTATTGTCATTACTTGCAATTGCAGCAATTGAGTTATCAGAAATAAATCGTGCGGTACGCGCGATGGACTGAAAATCCATACCACGAATCGCCACTAGTGCAAAATTTCCGCCCGCCGTTTGATTTGACAAGTTTTGGGTTAAAACATTATTGGTTAAACCTAATGTCGCTTTTAATTTCTCATTTACCAGAAAATCAAGGCTTTTTGCTTGAATGGTATTGATATAAATATCGCCAAAATCAATATAGGCATTTTTATCAGCGACTAAAGACGTTAAGTTAGAAAACTCAATGGCATAACTACCTATGCCCGTATGGCCAATTTCTAAGGTTGTCGGTGCTTGACCTGCAACAAGGCTAGGATCATCCTTTGAAGTGAAATCTGCGCGCACACCTAAATGTAAACCACCTGAGCCAACGGACTCATATCCTGAAGCTTTCGTTGCTAGACCAAAATCTTTAATTCCGTCTTGATTAGCATTTAAGGCAACTCGTGCATTGGTGACAGCACCCGATGCTCCCATACGAATTAAATTCCGCTGCGCACCACCATCAGTACCATAGCGTAGATCAATATTCACTCCAGGGTTTGTTGCATCACTACGTGAACTATGAACATCTGATGTATCTTTTACTCGTCCAAGGTTAATCGTATGGTCTTTGCTTCCCGTTGATTTTGTGGTGAGGACAATACCTTCATCTGCTGCGATATACATATAACCTGAACCCGCAAAGTTAAAGTTAAAATCCTTTAACGTTACGCTATGTCCATTCATCCCATGACTAATACTGGCATTTTGCAATTGAAATTCCATATAAGCCGCATCATTACGGTTAAATAGACCATTGCTGGTTTCAAGTAATACTTTTAAAGGTGAAGTTGTTGCAATCGTAAGCGAACCTAAGTTTTGCGCAGGCGTTTGGCACGTCGTACCTTGACAGAGCAGCATAATATTTTGTGCAACAGCCGTAAATGGGCTGACACTGGCTGCAATACGCATACCTACACCTGCATCCGTCATCCCCACATCAAAATCTAATTTTGATCTAATGGTACTTTGTCCAACGCCATCTATTTGTACATTGTGCAAACCCATTTTCATCTTATTTTGGTCGGTTGGGTCAACCCAATTTAATTGATCGACTTTGACTCTAGAAACTTCATGGGTAATCGAAATACCATCTTGGCCAGTAACTGCACCCAAGCTTTCGTCGGTCATTGCTTCAAAAGCATAGGTGTGTTGAGCAAGTAAAATACTGGTTGCGAGTGCCGTCAAAGTTGTTATTTTTTTCATCACTATATCCTTATATTCAGTCACAGCTGATTAACAGCGACCTGCACCATTTCCAGTGCAGTTAAAACTGAAGATGTTTAACTTTCCACTCATGTGCATGTTGCCATGCACATTAACACCCATAAATCCTTGTTCTGAACCACGATCAAAATCAGGCACAGCTAAAGTTGAAGTTGTTCCATCAGCTTTCTTTTCGGTATAGGTCGTATAAGTACTGGTATTCTCATAACCTTCCTTACCTGTCGTACCTGTTTCCACCGCCAACGTAGAAAAGCCTAAATTCCTGATTTTTAATGGCTTGTCATCATAAAATGTTAACTGCATAGCCGTTTGCGGATTACCTTCACGATTGATAATCGTCACACCATCTAGTGAAAATTGATCGATCTGTAACGTTCCTTGAAACTGTTTAAACACCAACCATTTCTTATTACCATTTGCATCCACATGATTATTGGGTGCAAGTGCTAAGCGACAAAACTCATTGGATGAACATTGATATCCATAAAAAGCTTGAGTCGTTTTACCATTCGCATCCATGATAGAAATGTTGTTTTTCGACATATCATTGGCGTATTGATGGTTTAATGAAAGCGTCCAACTCAAATCTGCTCCCCCTTGACCGGTTGCAGCAGTAAGTTCGCTATTATCCATCGACACTAAACCTGCATGAGTTTGTGTCAGTGCAGCACAAACAACAGCGCATAAAATTTTATACATGTAATTTCTCCTACAGCCCTGTTGTTCTTATTTTTAAGTGCTGAATCAAGACGCCATCTATGGCAACAGATCCTAAGTTCGTGCTTTGTCCATTGACACCTTTAAAAACTACACCTGTCGCAGTATCCGTACTTTTTGCATTCAACAGATTACCAGGCAAGCGCTCTACTGTACCGATCGCAATGCTACTGTGTGTTGCATTACGTCCTTGATATAGTGCTGTCGCATCTGAAGAGTTTGCTTTTAACTCCGTGCCACAACTATAGACGTTACAGGTTGATCCTTTAAAGTCTGCAGCAGTTAAGCCTGATGTACCTGTGGTATTGCCAGCGATATCTGTATAGTAGGTATAAATTTTACTGTAAATTGAAGGCACGTTAGGAATACGTGTTACTTCCAAAATAATATTTCGACCTTCCGACCCCACAATAAAGGGCTGATACATATTTCCTAAAACTAAATTGATGTTTGGGCTATATAAGTATAGACCTTCCGTTTCATGGAAGATCGGAGCGACAGACCGATCCATAGCTGGTGTCGCTGCAGTACCATCATCCAATTCAGAGCGTGCAGCTGTACTAATACGTATGCCACGTGCATCCAAATCACTATCATTAATACTGAGTGATTCAGCACGATCGTTGGTGTTAATACGAATTAGACTGGCTAAACCCAAGGTTTGGTTGTAATTGGTATTGGTTGATTTTAGGGTTTGAAAAATTCGAACTTGTGAACCATTGAAGCTCAAACCATTCGCAACAATTTGAGTACGTAAACGATAGTCTTTATCCAAGCCACTGGTCGGCGCACCGGTAATCGCATCAACAACATTGCTTGAATTCAAAGACCGTGAAAATACATCCATCCACAAACCAAGTTTGATGTTATTGGATGCATCATCTGCTGCAATTTTTTTTAATGGTGCCTCAATCGCTAAGTAACCAACATTCCCCTTATTATCTTTCGCAAATTGTTCAACATCTTGATTTCCTGCATGAAAAAGCCACGGGTTTTCTGCTGTACCCCAATTAAACCCTTGGTCTGTATAGCGCGTCGCTAATGAACTTTTTCCATTTTTGTCTTTGCTATTGGATAATGCTAAACCATAAATAAAAACATCTGCTTTCGATCTGAGGCTCGATACGGTTGCAGTAGATGCAATTTGTTTGGCTGTAATCTCAGCATTTTTTTTCACCGTTGCTAATGCTGCATCGCTTGCCTTTTGAGCTTCAAGCTTGGCATAGTCAGTTGCCAACTGATTGAGGGTTTCTGCCGCTTTGGCATTTAACTGAGCATCTTTTGTTGTATCAATAATATTTGAACGTGTAATTTTTCCTGAGACATAATTTTTATAAAAAGTCGAAGAGGTCGGTAAGTTACCCGTACTATTACTTCCGTATAGTAACTCAATCATCTCATACGTATTTTGCAGTGCATATTCTTTAGATTTATTATCCTGACCTGCTGTCAACGTATTCTTTGTTGTTCCATCAGTTTCTAAGCCCGAAATAATAGTACCATCTTTATAATCTGCATAACGCTGATTGTAATATGCCTGCATCGTTGGCGATTCAAGATAAGACTGTACTAATCGGCCACGATATTCTGTTGAATATGTTGCGATGGTTTCATTGGTTATACGTGTAGCATTATTGGTCTCATAGGTGCTTTTTGAACTTGTAAAAGTTGAGTCATAAACACCGTTATAGCCTGTAACTCGGCCTTGCTGATAGGCATCAACATAGGCTGCTTTGTAGATTTTATCGTAAGCGCGCTGCCCTAATTGTTCATAGTTTTCACCAGTAGGAATAATCCGAATAAAACCTGTATCGTTTTTCCCTGGATCAACCATACCAGACGCATAACTAGAAGCCGTAGAACGGTCATTTGGCCCTTGAAAGACCATTTTGAAATTTTCTAAAGTGAGTGCAACACCTTCACCTGTTGTGGCTGAAAGTGCTTCATCTGATAAATCTTGAAGCGCATAAACAGTTGGTGCAGCAAACATGCTGACTGCGGCTGCTAAGCAACTCTGGCGGAATAACTTAGCCTGGGTGAATTGAGTCATCTCGACCTTCCTTTTATCAGATGCTCTGCATCTCTCTTATATTTATTCCTGAGAACTGGCTTTGATGTTATTGTCCATTTATTCCTTAAATGGAGACTTGTGATAGACCAGTCACTTAACTTTTTATTATGCTGAATAATTACTCAATTGCAAAAACTTCCCCACCGAATGGTCTATTTTCCGATGAATGACCCAACAAAAAAGCGGGCTAATTCGCCCGCTTTTTTTAAACTAAATCCGAAGGATTAAGCTTTCGGTAAAGTCACACCGGTTTGACCTTGGTATTTACCACCACGGTCTTTATAAGAGGTTTCACACACTTCGTCTGATTCAAAGAACAACATTTGTGCGACACCTTCACCCGCGTAAATACGTGCAGGCAAGTTGGTTGTATTCGAAAATTCTAAAGTCACGTGACCTTCCCACTCTGGTTCAAGAGGCGTCACATTGACAATAATACCGCAGCGAGCATAGGTTGATTTACCCAAACAAACGGTTAACACATTACGTGGAATACGGAAATATTCGACTGTACGTGCTAGTGCAAACGAGTTTGGCGGAATGATACAAACGTCTGATTCGATATCAATAAAGCTTTTATCGTCAAAGTTTTTAGGGTCAACAATTGCTGAATGAACATTGGTAAAGACTTTAAATTCACGAGCACAGCGCACGTCATAACCATAGCTCGACACGCCATACGAAATAAGCTTTTCGCCATTTTCATCATAACGGACTTGGTTTTCTGCATACGGTTCAATCATGCCGTGTTTTTCGCTCATTTCGCGAATCCAACGATCAGACTTAATAGCCATTTATCTCTATCCAAAAACTTAAATCAATTATTGCGTGGTACTTTAACTGAAATCCAACTTAATGAAAATAAGCTTTGCCGAACTAAGCGGATTTAGTCATTTTCAAATCAATTTAAAGTTTTAAAATCGCAGAATAACTCAGTGGTATCGAAAAACTAACCAAGACTAGCGATGCTGTTCGTTGTAAATTGGCTTGATTGAGCCAACTAATTTTATTCGATGCCAAAACTGAACCAAGGAAGGTCCAAAAAATGCAATAGGAACGATCAACAACAAAAAGATCAGCATGTGAGCTACATAATACTGCGCATTTTGCCAAGCCAATGCAGGAAAAATCGCAGATGCGAATAATAATGCTTTGGGGTTTAATAACGTCGCAACAAAGAGTTCGCGTGCACGAATGCCCTTTTGATTAAAATTTTCAGCAACAGTTGCTGTACGCCATAATCGCATAGCCAAAAATAGAATATAGCCAGCACTAAACAGTTTTAAAATGGTCGGCAGTAAAGGCAGATGTACGGAAATTTTACCAATGAGAAAACCCCATAGGCTAATCGAAATAAGATAACCAAAGGCTTCCGCTGGAATGAGTCGGAATGATTTACGTAGCCCAACTTGAATACCCGAAGATGCGAGTAGCGTATTGGTTGGTCCCGGCGTTAACAAAATACTGATAACTAGACCAATAAAAAACCATGAAATCATACTTTGACCTCAAACTTAATCCGCGAAGATTAATTCAGTTGTTTCGTATTAGCAAAATAAAAAATAGAAATGCTTATAAAAAACTCCTTATTTAATTATAAATTCAGTAACTTAAATAGAAAAACAAAACCTTAGCTGAACAGTCATTCAGAGCACCTTACAATTCAAAGAAATATCTTGAACTTATATTTATAAAAGAAATTTCACATGATTCCATGTATACCCTACAGTTTTTACACGTAACAAAATATTATTAAAATAAACGATATAGCTCCATGCCATTCTTACGCATAACCATTATTTATTGGAGACTAAAAAATCAAAAAAAAATACTTTTCAAAAATAATTGATTAAGTTATGTTCAATTGAGTAGTGGAAATTAAAATTAAAACTCATCAAATCAATATTCAAAATTTATGTGTAAAAGGACGTTTCTATGAACCAATGGACAAAACTCACGTTACTCTCGGTTACTTTGGCGTGTATTACTGCTTGCTCAAATGATCAATCTACTTCAAAAAATACCACGGAAGGAAAAAGCGCAGAAACTGCTACATCTGACAAACTTCAAACCAAGTTCGTAACCATTGCAACTGGTGGGGCATCAGGACCTTACAATGTGATTGGGACAAGTCTTGCAGAAATTTATAACAAAACCTTTGGTGTAAATTCTAAGACTCAAACTACAGGTGCATCCGTCGAAAACTTAAACCTTCTGAAACAGAATAAAGTTGAAATGGCATTTGTTATGAGTGACAGCTTAACAGAAGCACTGAACGGAACAGGAAGTTTCGCAAATGGTAAAGTTGAGAATGTCAGCCAAGTCGCAGCGCTTTATCCCAACTACGTACAAATCGTAACCTCTAAAAAATCAGGGATCAAAAATATCGAAGATTTGAAAGGTAAACGTATCGCTGTAGGTGCACAAAATTCAGGTGTAGAAGTAAATGCACGTACACTGTTGAATGGTTTTGGAATCACCTATAAAGATATTAAAGTTGATTATTTAGGCTATGCTGAAGCCGCTGATGCTTTAAAAGGTGGCAAGCTTGATGCAGCATTCCTGACTAGTGGCATTCCAAATTCATCACTCATGGAACTTCAACAAAGCTTTGATCTACAGTTGGTTTCAATCAATGCAGATAAAGTCAAAGAAATAGCTAAAGATCAAAGTTATTTCTTACCGATGATTATTCCAAAAGGCACATATGGCAATACTGCGGACATTCAAACTGCCGCAATTAAAAATGCATTAGTTGTTCGCACAGATATATCGGATGATGATGTCTACAAACTAACAAAAACTTTCTTTGACAGTTTGCCTCAATTGGCAACTTCACACCAAGCAGCAACAGAAATCACGCTTGAAGGTGCTCAACAAGGCCTTGTAGCGCCTCTACATCCAGGCGCGAAACGCTACTATGATGAAGTGGCTAAAAAATAATAAGCTTCAAAAAAATGCAGTTTATACTGCATTTTTTATATTGTTCTTCTTAATCTATGCTAGCTATCCAACACTGTATACGCAGGTTAGAGTTGAAACTGATATATGCAAAATTTCAACTGATCAATTTGATTTACAGTGGAAGCATTCAGTAGAAAAGACGGCTTGGTCTGAACAATATCAGCGTCAAAAGAATAAGTTTTTACTGCGCCACACCGATTTGATTTCATTTGGTGCAGGTACACCCTCAAATTATCCCATTGAGTTTCAAAAAAATGGTGTGATTAGAATGCGGGTCAATCAAAATATAGATGAAATCAACTGGGTGATTTCTAGAAATATGCAAGGCACGATCCTCGCTGACCAAAAAATTTGGTCTATTTTTCAAAGTTACCCAGACTATAGTTTGGTCAACATCTCGGTTCAATATCAACCCAAATGGAAGTCTTGGTGGATTGGAGAATGCCTATGAATTCCAAAGAAGATAAAGTTGTATTAGAACAACTCGATGAGAAACAACAACAAGCCATATTAGAAAAATTTGATCGGGAATCTGTTACTCGAATCAATATGAGCAAATCTGTTACCTACTTTGTTGCATTTGTAGCGATCTTTTATTCATTATTTCATTTATTTATTACGTTTAATCCTTTACCTGAGTTAATACAGCGTGCAGCCCATGTCGCTATTGGCCTAGCACTCATTTTTTTACTCTATCCAGCTCGTCAAACAAGCTCCCGACAGCATATTTCACTTCTCGATTGGTTCTTGGCTTTGCTTTCCATCTTCAGTTTTTTATATTTATGGAAAGAATATCAATCTATTATGACCACTCGAGGTGGTATTCCAAATACCTTAGATATCGCGTTTGCAATTATGAGTGTGGTATTAGTCATAGAAGCAACTCGCCGGGTCATGGGGTGGATGTTGCCCATTTTAAGTTTAATTTTCCTGACCTATACATTTATCAGTCACTTTGATTGGATGCCAGATCGATTACTTACTCGCCCTTATACAATCAGCGACATTTTCGGACATATGTATTTAAAAACAGAAGGCTTATATTCTTCGGCAATTGGTGCATCCGTCACCTTTATTTTCTTATTTATCCTTTTTGGTGCTTTTCTTGCAAAATCAGGTATGGGGAAATTATTCAATGATCTTGCCATGGCGCTGGCTGGACATAAACAAGGTGGGCCTGCCAAAGTTGCTGTAATTTCAAGTGGATTTATGGGCAGTATTAATGGCACTGCTGTTGCCAATGTTGTTGGTACAGGCTCATTTACTATTCCATTGATGAAAAAGATTGGTTATCACAAGAATTTTGCTGGTGCCGTTGAAGCCAGTGCATCCGTTGGTGGACAAATTTTGCCACCAGTCATGGGTGCGAGTGCCTTCATTATGGCCGAAACAACTGGCGTGAGTTATGGCACAATTGCACTAGCCGCCTTATTACCTGCTTTATTGTATTACCTTGGCGTCATGGCTCAAGTTCATTTCCGTGCGGGTAAAGATGATCTGAAAGGCGTACCTAAAGCTGATTTACCAAAAGTAAAAGAAGTTCTAAAAGAGCGTGGACATTTACTTATTCCAATTTTGGCACTGGTCTTTTTCTTATTTCAAAATATTCCTGTGAGCTATGCTGCTGTCTACACCATCGTCCTGACCATCTTTGTAGCAGCTTTAAGAAAATCAACACGAATGGGCGTAAAAGATATTTTAGATGCGCTCGTTGATGGAGCCAAACAATCATTATCTGTGATGGCTGCTTGTGCTGTCGTTGGTATTATTATCGGCGTAGTAAGTCTGACAAGTTTTGGTTCAGTAATGACTTCTTCAATTATGAGTTTAGGTGCAGGTAGTCTCTTTCTCACTTTATTTTTAACCATGATTGCATCGATGATTTTAGGCATGGGGCTTCCATCTATTCCGGCCTATATCATTACTGCCACCATGGCAGCACCAGCACTCGCAAACTTTGATATCCCTGTATTAGTCGCGCATATGTTTGTGTTCTATTTTGGTTTATTTGCAAACATCACCCCACCAGTTGCCCTTGCCGCCTTTGCGGGCGCAGGAATTGCAGGCGGTGATCCAATGCGCACTGGGTTTCAGGCCTTAAAACTATCTCTTGCTGGTTTTATTGTTCCATTTTTATTCGTTTATAACCCTGCCATGCTGATGATTGATACCACCAATGTTGCAGTCAATGCTCGAGAATTTGCTTTTCCTGCATGGACAACTATAGTGAGTATTACTGTCACTTCAGTGATAGGAATTCTCGCTTTAGGCTCCGCAGTTGAAGGTTATTTCAAGACTTATCTCAACTGGTTCTGGCGTATTTTTTTAGGTGTGGGTGCGCTGTGTATGATTATTCCAGAAACCATTACAGATATTGTAGGCATTATCATGGTCATCATCGCAATTACGGTGAATATTATCACTGCTAAACGTAAAGCAAACCCGTCTCTTTCCTCCTAAAAAACCAATTAAAAAGCCCGGTAATTACCGGGCTTTTTAATTTCTTAGACTAAGGCGTACCCTCATTTGATGGGTGGGTTTTAATGACTTCAAATAATATTTAAAATTATTTGTTCCTCTATATTTTTTCAATGCTAAGCCCCTTGTAACAGAGGACATTTGGCAAAAAATCTAAGACACAATGCGTTTGTACAGTTACTGCCGTTCAAAGAATTGATCCTAGCCAAAATAATAGAAATATCGTGAAAGCTATTTTGTAAAAACTAAGTACAAACGCGACATCCTTTGATATGCCTCAAGAATTTTATCCTTGGCAGACGGCTTATAATCGCAGGAAAAATAAGAAATTGTGCAAATCGTTTTTTAGATGTGTAATTCATAGACATCGTTGAATGTCTAAAGTTCAGTACTCATAATTTTCAAACACTCCCAATACCACGTTATAAAAAATCTGGCACGAGGCCAGATTTTAATACGATCAACTTAAATTTCAGTTCACCCTTAGAAAATACGGTTTTTATCTTTTTCAGCCTGAGGTAATGCATCTGCAACTTTTTGTGCAATCGCCATGTAGCTTTCAGCAGCATCATCACCAGCAATTACCGACGGTTTCCCTGCATCGGCATTTTCGCGAATTTGTACGTTCAACGGTAAACGACCTAAGAGTGGAATGTCGTATTGGGCTGAAAGTTGGTCGCCACCACCTGTGCCAAAGATTTGCTCTTCATGCCCGCAGTTTGAACAGATGTGAGTCGACATATTTTCAACCACACCCATCACGGGAATGTGTACACGGTTAAACAATTCAATGCCTTTGGTCGCATCCATTAATGCAACGTTTTGTGGTGTCGTCACAATCACAGCACCTGTCACCGGTATACGCTGTGCAAGCGTCAACTGAATATCACCTGTGCCTGGTGGCATATCAATGACCAATACATCCAGATCAGGCCATAAAGTTTGGTTAAAGAGCTGCATTAACGCCCCTGTCGCTTTCGGCCCACGCCAAGCCACTGGCGTATTGTGATCCCCAGTTAAGTGACCAATTGAAAGCACAGCCATACCATATGCTTCAATAGGAACAAATTGCTCAGCTTCAATCATCGGCGTGCGGCCTGCATTGCCGAGCATCGTTGGAATACTTGGACCATAGATGTCTGCATCTAATACCCCAACCTTTAAACCCAGCTGTTGTAATGCGAGCGCCAAATTCACAGTGGTGGTCGATTTACCCACACCACCTTTACCAGATGACACCAAAATGACATTTTTAATGCGTGGATGTTTCGGTACATCACGCTGTTGTGGAGCCGCTTTTTGAATCGGTGGATTATTCGGATCAACTTCGGCAGGTGCTTCAGGTGTTTTCGCAGACGCATCCACAACTGGAGGTAACTGACTTTTTGCAGCTGAACTTTCAGCTTTTTCTTGGCTAGAACAAATTTCGCCTTCTGCATGATGATGACCACAACCACCTTCAGATTTATGCCCTGTTTTTTGTTGAATCACATGCATATTCAGCTCGTTAATACCGCATTTTTCTAACGCATCAGCCAAATCATCATGGATTTTTTGCAAGTCATCGGCTTCTGAAGGAAAGGTATTAATCGTGATCTGTAAGATCTGACCTTGCACATTCACCTGAGTAATACGGTCTTTTAAGGCATTATTCGAATTGGGAAGTACATAGTTTTGTAAAACCTGTTGGATTTCCTCCTCTTTCACCTCTTGGGAGGGTGAAAACACAGATTTTAGAGAAGAAAGCCACGACATTATGTTGTCTCCAAACAGGAACATCAAAAGATAATAGCGATAGTTTACCTGTTCATCTGCCCCAGAGTAAGAGGGAGATGAATGACTTATCCCTATAAGCTTATAAAGTTGAGTAATTTAGTCAGCTTTCAAACAATTTTTCTAACGTGTGACGCTTAAAAATGCACCTGCAACTGATTTTTGCGGCTAAACCAAAGCCTTTAAATTTGAATTGATTACATATCAACCATACATTTTCAGCGTAATTTCAGTTTATATTTCAGTCGTTTCAACAGAATAATCAAAGCGATGGATGTGCAATCTAAAGGCACATTTTGTACTTTTAATTTTAAAAATGGGGAAGACTATGTATAAGAAGTCTGTGTATAAAACGACTTTATGCGCCTTGATGCTCCTGACTTCAGCAGCCTATGCAGAAATTGCGACTGAAGCCATTCAAACACCTGACCGACAAACTGTGGCGATTGGTGATAGCCTCGATCTCATGCGCTCGCGTATGCAAGCTTCTCCGATGAAAATGGTGTCTTATCCGCTGCAAGAGAAAAATCAGCCTGCAAAATTGGCGGTAGATTACACCTATGAAATTGCCAATATGCGCTACGTGATTACCGTAGTCGATGATCAAGTCAAAAATATTAAGACTGAAAATTTAGATGGATTAAAGCAATGAAACCTAAAAAAGCCGCTCAAGATAGAGCGGCTTTTTTCATTAGACCCAATTAAGCTTGGTCATCTTTTTTAAACTTATGCAGTGTGTCAGAGGCTTTCTTTTTTAACTCGTCAAATTTCTCTGTCGCCTGCACCTTCAGTTCATCAAATTTTTCGACAGCCTCATGTTTAAGTTCAGCTGCTTTGACTTTGGCTTCATCAAATTTATGACTCGCTTCTGCTTTTAACTGCTCTAGACGGTCTTTGGTTTCTGCATGCTGTTCTGCATGCTGTTCTGCATGTTCATGTTTGGCCTCATTTAAGGCTTTTTCACCCTCAAGCTTGAGCTCTTCAACTTTATGCTTTGCACCATCGAGTGCTTTTTCGCCTTCAAGTTGCGCCTCTTTGGCTTTGAGTTGTAAATCATCACCGAGTTCTGATGCTTTATTTTTTAAATCATTTAATGTGCTTTCTGTTGTCATATCGCTCACCCTGTTCTCAGTTATTGTCTAACAATAGTTATAACGCGATTTGAAGCAGATACCTGAAATAGACGCATTTAGAAACAAATCAACCACAGGAAAACGCCATGTGATTGCCTATTTTTACAATGGTTTGATGCAAATATGCATGGTCGATTTTACTCTAAGCTTTTAATTTTAAAGGGTGATGTAATGCAAAGAGACCAACACCATTCTGATGCATTGATCTCTTGAAATGAAACTTATTTGCTGACCGTACTCATAAAGCTCACTGCGGAAAACAGCCAAATAAACAGGATAAAACTCCGTCCCTGATTAAAATGCGCGACATCGGTACCATGCAAAATATTATGACGGGTCATCGCTACGGTAGAGCTGTTATCCATTTGATAGGCCGCCAATTCGGCAAAATACGGATTTAACTCATTGGCAATTTTAGATTTGTGCCAAAGGCTTTTAATTTCACTGCCTTTAAGCCCCGGTACAATTTTATAGACATCGACAAATTTAGTGCCATTTTGACTTAAGAAACCCGTTTGAATCAGCACGTCTGTCAAGATGCCTTCAAGCTGTGCATATAACACTGGGATACAGCCTGCATGAATGTCTAATTTATACAGTTTAAACGCATCTAAAAGTACCTGACGGCGCGCTGCTTTATGTTCACCAATATTCAAAGCATCAAAGGCTTTCAACATTTCAGTTTGGAAAAACTCGCTATTGATGACATTCAGAAAATCAAAGTCTGCATCATTTTCATGTTGATGAAGCAGTTGCCAAAAATACAATAAATTTAAAGCATCATTCGCTACTTTCATTTCTACCGGCTGATCTAATTCATCGGCCAAAATATCGAAGTAAGGCTCATCTTGTGCCAAATGACGCAGGGTTTGAATCAGTAAGGCATGCTCATCTGCAGAAATCTGTTCTAAATATTGCTGCGCATCTTTGATAATGTGATGCCCCAATTTATGACGCTGTTCATTTTGAGGAATACGAGTGATTGGCTGATCGTCTTCATAGTCATCTTCATACATGGGCTTGTTACTCTTAGGCATCACAGTTATGCCCTATTATCACTGTAATTGTGTCAGCAATATAGATTTTTTTACTTTTGCAAAGATTTCACCTATTCCCTTGTGCAAGTACTGGCTATCTCATGTAAAATTACAGCCCATTGCATAAATACGAATGAGAGAGTCATATCCGTGCGTAATATTTTAGTTACTAACGCCCTTCCATACGCGAATGGCCCAATTCATATGGGTCATTTACTCGGTTATATCCAAGCTGATATTTGGGTTCGTGCCATGCGTGCAATGGGTCATAACGTGACTTATGTATGTGCGGATGATGCTCACGGCACAGCGATTATGCTACGTGCGGAAGCCAATGGTATTTCGCCTGAACAGCAAATTGCCAATGTGCAAAAAGAACATGAACGTGACTTTGCTGGCTTTAGAGTTGACTTTGACCATTACGACTCAACTAATAGCCCTGAAAACCAAGCACGCGCTTCAGAGATTTACATTAAGAACCGTGAAGCGGACAACATTGCTGTACGCCCTGTGACGCAATTGTTTGACCCTGAAAAAGCAATGTTCTTGTCGGATCGTTTCATTAAAGGTACATGCCCGAAATGTAAAGCGGAAGACCAATACGGCGACTCATGTGAAGTGTGCGGTACAACCTACAACGCAACTGAGTTACTCAATCCAAAATCGACTTTGAGCGGTGCGACACCTGTAGAAAAATCTTCAGATCACTACTTCTTTAAACTGCCAAACTTTGGTGAATACCTGCAAAAATGGACAAGAGACGAAGGCCGTCTGCCTGTGTCAATTGCCAACAAACTTGATGAATGGTTTGAAGCAGGTCTGTCTGATTGGGACATCTCACGTGATGCGCCTTATTTCGGTTTTGAAATTCCTGATGCGCCAAACAAATACTTCTACGTTTGGGTCGATGCACCAATCGGTTATATGTCTAGCTTTGAAAACTACATCAAGACTAAACGTCCTGACCTAAGCTTTGAAGACTACTGGAAAAAAGATTCTAAAAATGAGGTGTATCACTTCATTGGTAAAGACATCGTTTACTTCCACGCGTTGTTCTGGCCTGCAATGCTTGAAGGGGCAAACTACCGCACCCCAACAAGCTTATTCGTCAACGGTTTCTTGACTGTAAATGGTCAGAAGATGTCTAAATCTCGCGGTACGTTCATTAAAGCGGAAACGTATCTTGAGCATTTAAACCCTGAATACTTACGTTACTACTTCGCGTCGAAGCTTTCTGACAAAGTTGAAGATTCTGACTTGAACCTTGATGATTTCGTTCAGAAAGTAAACTCCGACCTTGTTGGTAAAGTGGTGAACATCGCAAGCCGTTGTGCCAAGTTCATCAATACTAAGTTTGATAACAAACTTTCTGCGACTTGTGCAGAGCCTGAGTTGGTGCAAAGCTTTATTGATGCAGGTGCGTCAATCGCAGCTCAATATGAAGCACGTGAGTTCTCTGCGGCGATCCGTGAAATCATGGCACTTGCTGACAAAGCCAACCAATACATCGACGAGAAAAAGCCTTGGGCACTTGCGAAAATTGAAGGCGAAGAACAACAAGTACATGATGTATGTTCTGTCGGCATCAACTTGTTCCGTCAATTGGCTGTGTACCTTGCACCAGTACTTCCTACATTGGCAGCAGAAGTTCAGAGCTTCTTAAAACTTGAATCTTTCGACTTTGCTTCAGGCAAAACGATTTTGGTGGATCATGAAATTGCTCAATTCCAACCATTGATGCAGCGTGTAGATCCAAAAGCAGTGGCTGCAATGGTCGATGCATCTAAAGACTCTTTAGCTGCTCCTGCTGAAGCGCCAAAAGCGGAAAAGAAAAAAGAGAAGAAAGCTGAAAAGAAACCTGAGCCTAAAGTCGGCGAAGCTGAAATCATTGGCATTGAAGACTTTATGAAAGTTGACCTGCGTGTGGCTGAAGTTTTAGAAGCAGCTCACGTTGAAGGTTCGGATAAACTTCTTCAATTGACTTTAAATGTCGGCGAAGCTGAGCCGCGCAACGTGTTTAGCGGTATTCGTGAGTTCTACCAACCTGAAGACTTAAAAGGCAAATTAGTAGTCATGGTGGCAAACCTTGCACCACGTAAGATGCGTTTTGGTATTTCAAACGGGATGGTTTTAGCTGCGGGTAATGGCGACGGTGTTTGGGTGATTTCACCTGAAACGGGTGCTAAAGCTGGTGATAAAGTGTCTTAATTTTTAGATTAAGATTGGAAAAAGCCTCTACGTTGTAGGGGCTTTTTTTATGCCTTTATTACCCTCACCCCGACCCTCTCCCAAAGGGAGAGGGAGAATCCATTATTAAATTAATATCGGAATATTCCCTCTCCTTTTAGGAGAGGGTTAGGGAGAGGTTTATATAAATTATTCACTCATTATTTTTTCTAATCTATTGCGGCATCCACTACAAAATTTATGCCCAAAACTAATTTCATCGCCGATTAGATTTACTTCACATACTTCGCACGTATGTTTTGCGTGATGCTCGCAATTAAAGCAGACGCGTTCATCTATAGAATACGTATTTTTCCAACATTCTGGACATGTACAAAAAATTTCTTTAAAGGGACTTGCAAACATAGAATTATATCTTTGTTGTTGTTCATCAACATAGCTAGCTACTGCTGATTGAATACATTCTTCATAATCGATTTCATTAGGGTCTGTTGACATTTGTTGATTAAAAAAATAGCGAGATAGTAAAATTAAATCGCCAAACCCAATTTTACACTCGCTATGCCTCGAACAATGCTAAATGATCAACACTGGTCCAAGTTACTTG